>JAKPOE010000116.1 GCA_029548025.1 Spirochaetota bacterium | reverse complement strand
GATAAAGTAGTACGTGCAGATATTACCGATGATGTTGTCAATGCTATCTACACCAATAGTCATCCGGAAAATCCTATGGAAGCACAATGTTATATTTTATCAACAGGGAGTTTTTTTAGTGGCGGGCTGGTGAGCGAATTTAACAATATGTATGAACCCATCTTTAAGCTAAAACTTCATCATGAACCTGAACGCAATAAATGGTATAATCAGAATTTCTTCCACTCTGATTCGCATGGTTTTTTACAGTATGGTGTGCTAACCGATGAAAGTTTACACCCGTATGACAGCAACAACAATATTATTCAAAACCTGTATTGCAGTGGCGCTATAATGGCACATTACAATCCCATTAAAGAAGGATGCGGAAGTGGTGTTGCTATAAGTACGGGATATAAAGCTGCAGGGCAAATCGTTAATTTATTAAAACATATGAGTTAACCAATGATTAAACTGGAAAATATTAGTTTTGACCATTGCATAAAATGTACTGTTTGCACAATCTACTGCCCGGTTGCGCGTGTTACTCATCTGTATCCCGGACCAAAACAGTCGGGCCCTGATACCGAACGGTTGCGCATCAAAAATCCTGAACTGCTGGATATTTCGTTAAAATATTGTTCTAATTGCAAACGTTGCGAGATTGCATGCCCTTCGGATGTAAAGATTGCAGATATAATTCAGACTGCTAAATGGCGATATTCAAAGAAAGAATTAAGAATACGTGATTTTTTACTGAGCCGTACTGATTTAATGGGAACTTTTGGAACTTTGTTTAGCGTTATTGTCAATTTTTTTACTCATTTAGGTATAGTAAAATATTTCCTTGATGTCATATTTAAAATACCATCAGGGCGAACATTCCCCAACTATGCTTCGGGCACATTTACACGATGGTTTAAAGCTGTAAGGAAGCAGCAAAGTACTTATGCAGATAAAGTGGTATATTTCCATGGATGCTATGTCAATTATAACTATCCTCAATTAGGCAAAGATGTGGTAAAAGTATTGAATGCACTGGGTAAAGGTGTTATCCTTACAAAGGAAAAATGCTGCGGAGTGCCATTGATTGCTAACGGTTATATTAAAAAAGCGCAATCTCATGGAAGGCATAATATCAAGGTGCTTTCCAGTGCCCTGTCGGATGAAAAAACAAAGATTGTTTCAGCATCATCAAGCTGTACATTAGCGTTAAAGCATGAGTATCCCAATCTATTAGAGCTTGATAATAGCCCTATACTCAATACTATTGCTTATATAACACAATTTATACTTGAAGAATTTGAAAAGGGCAATATTTTAAGCTTACAACCACTTTCGTATACTGTTGCCTACCATTCCCCGTGTCACCTTGAACGTATGGGCAGTGCAGCCTTTACCATTGAGCTATTACGTAAGATTCCTGCCCTTACAGTAAAAATATTGCATTCAGAATGTTGTGGCATATCAGGCACTTATGGTTTTAAAAATGAATATTATGGAATTTCACAATCAGTGGGGAATGAGTTATTCAGGATTATTGAAGAAGCCAAACCGGATTTTGTAGTTACCGATTGTGAAACATGCAAGTGGCAGATAGAGATGAATACAAAATATAAAGTAGTACACCCCATCTCATTATTAGCAGAAGCAATAGAGTAATATTATTGTCGTTGTTTCATAGAAAGTATCTTGCAAAAAATGATGAGTGCATTCCTATCATGTAAATATAATGCAGATGGGCAGTCGCTATAGTTGTAGGAAATTATTTCCAGCTGGGCTTCAACAGGTGAATTTATCTTTAATGTTTTGTACATAGTTTGTATGGAATTGCTGGTATAATCATCCGGGGCTATTCCTGCTATATGCTTGTCTTGTGAAAAAAATTTATAGAAAACCTCTGGCATTGCTGCTTCTTTTCCTTTTATCACTACTTTCTCCGGATATCCACTGTTTTGCATGATTAGCTCATTATCCTGACAATCGTTAGTTTTTGCCAGTGGACAGGTACTGGCAAATGTTAGCTTTTTTCCGGGAAATAATTCTCTGGCTACTATCGCATACGCCTGCCTTTGTAATTTTTTTTGGCAGATAGAACATGGATCAATAGTACTTTCAGCAAGAAGACGTAATGCTGCAGGTGATATACCATTGCAATCCTCTGAATAGGTACCGGTAACAGATAGTAAAATCAATAACATAGTAAAAGCAATCCATTTTTTCATTGTCCATGCTCCTTGCTTGCGATTTTCAATGATTGTATAAATGATTGTATGCTATTAACGTAGGTTGCTTTATCCACTATAAAATTAGCATTATGTGAGCCATGCAATGGTACAAATTGCTTTTGCTTTGATAAGCTTGCATTGTACAGAGCCTGTCCCATTGCAAAGGGGGCAACCTCGTCATCTTTACTATGCAGTATCAACACCGGGTAGCGTATTGATTGCATATAATCTATGGTCGGATATTTTTCTGAAAAGAAGATATACATGAAGCATGCACTGTGATGTTTTACCATTGAATAGATGTCAGTAAAGGCTGAATCAAGGATAACACCTGCTGCATTTCTTTTTGTTGCACAATATGCCGCAACTGCTCCTCCTAATGACTCGCCATAAATAATGATACTATCTGGCGATAGTTGTTTATTATTGATTACAAAATCATAAGAAGCCAATGCGTCAGCATAAAGTCCATCCTCAGAGGGTTTCCCGCTACTTTCTCCAAATCCACGATAGTCAATGATAAAAACAGAAAGCGGGATTTTGTACAATATGTTTATCTTTTCAACTCTGTTGGTAATATTGCCGGCGTTGCCATGAAAGTATATAAGAGTAAACTCGGCATCATTATTGAAAACAAACCAGCCATGCAGCGTTACTTCATCATTGACCTTAATGTGGACATCTTCGATGGGGAAAGGAATATTGCCACGTATAGCAACTCTGTTATCGGGATAATAAATAACCTTATTAAGGCAGGAGCAATAAAATATACTAAAAAAAAGAATAATGTATATGCGATAGTTCATGGCATGTTTCACCAGAAATAGTAGATAAATGATCCTGAAAATTGATTAAACCATTGTTCATGATGCCAATAGTTAACGTCAAATCGAAAACTAAACCGCTGATTAATATTGTACTGTACTATTGTTTTAATGGCAACATAATTAAACGATTCTCCAAATATATAATAGTAATCACTGACATGGAAGCGCAATCGCATTTTATTGAATGGTTGCAATAATAAACCTATAGAAGCACCTGGAGCAATTTCAATATTGTTTTTAAAATCGTTATTTAAAAGCCCTGAAAATTCTGCCATCCCATATAATTGTAACCATTGAGTTAAAGAAAAAGCATAGCCGCCACCAGTATTAAGCTGATACACCAGAAGCTCATTATTATTCTCAAAGGGTAACCGTTCAAAACCAGTTATAATTTTCCAGCTCAATGGTTTTATAAGTGAATTTATTGGTGCAATTGATTCAATGTCAATAATGTCAAATCGCTGAAACTGTATTTTTTGTGTATCCCAATAATACCGTGCTGCTATCTCGCCAAAAATGATCTGAGAACCAGATACAAATCCAGATGTGTCATCACATAAATCATGGTATGCAGGACGATACGATAGTTCGGAAAAGGTGTCATTTTCAAAGCTTCCCATCTGTATGCTCATTCGGCTGGAGTAATGACCATCTTCAGGAGGCGGAGGAACTGGCGGTGAATACGTAATGGTATTGGGTATGGTGCTTCGCAATTTCAATACATTAATAAATATAGTTTGATACTCTTTTTGAGGGTATTGTTTATCTGCGTAACAATACTGGATATATTCAGATGCACAATCAAGCACCTGCACTTTTTCTAAATCATTAAATGAATAGTGACTGATTACATCAAGTGGGTTATTCCCTTTTGCAATGGATTTAATTGCATTGAGTTGTTGTTTATTGAGATGACCAACCATATATTGTATCAAGGTTGTACGTGAAGGCCTGAATGCTTTGTTTTCAATAAAGCCGGCATTGCTTACTTTCCTTAGTGTATCGATAGGTATAACCCAGAAAAAAAAGTTATCAGTAAGATGCGTATCAGGGCGTGTCACTTCAAGCAAATAGAGCAGGTTGTATGAACAATTTTCATCAAAAAAATAATAATCCGAATATATGTTATCAAGCTCCCATATATGGAATAGCATCATTCGCACTTCATCCTGATTCAGATTAAGCTTATATTCCCATATATCTCTGCTTTCAAGGTCACTATATTCCTGTACCTTTGAATAATATGGTTGTATAGAAAAGTATCCCCTGTATAATCCAAAGATCCCTTTGAATGCAAATGAAGGTCCAAATGTTTCATTTGTATTTGCTGCATAATTTACTGCTGAGGATAGCAATCCGGGGTTGTATTGCGATTGCACTGTTAACAATGTATGGCCAAACATTGAAGCAGGGCTATTGATATAACCGGTGGGAAAAATAAGATGAACAAACATATCATCTTTAAAAGAGATAATCTCCTGCAATTTTTCACAGTATGTTTCATACGGGCTGGTAACTCCTAATTCTTTTTTTAACCATGCATACCGTGCCATAAAACGGCACACAGGGTTTTCTTTGTCATTATACGAATATAAATAGCGTATTGTAGCTTCCAGCTCACTTTCGGGATTATATTTTCCATCAAGAGCTAAAAAAAATTTAGGATCATCAACAAGGCTTTTAGTGCCTGATATATTTTTTTTATAATGAAGCAGCGCCCACCAGTTTTTAGATTGTGATAATTTTCTGGAATTTGCCAGCGTTATAAGTTGTTGAACGTTAATGTTAGCAAAAAGCTCTTGTGATATTATATCTGTTTTTTGATCATCTGTTGTGCTTTGATATTGTTGTGCAAAAATGGAATTGGTATACAATAAAAAATAGCAGCATAGTATAAAAATGAAAAAAGGCACGATAGCTTTTTTTAAATCGTGCCTTATGTATGGAAGCAATGACAATATTCCCCTAATTTTTAAATATAATTTTTTAGCTATTCTGCAATACTACTTCAATGTTTTTAACAACCTCGGTCGAAGTTACATCACTAGAAGTGTAAATTTTGTTAAAATTAGTCTGCAATTTTGTGAAAATTACCTGTTTTTCACTTTCGGGAACATTCATAAGAAGAGCTAATGTTTCCAGATACTCTCCATTGCCTTTGGCAATGTCTTTTGCAAGGTTGTCCATGTTGTCAGCAACATAAAGGTTGATTTTTTCATTGGAAACAATCCCTTTCATGGGAGCACAACCCAGTGTACCTGAAGTCATACCAAATGTCTGATTGCCGCAAATTCCATTAGTAGTAGTTGCCAAAATTTCAAACAACAATCCGTCCTTATCGCCAAAAATCATTGTTCCAACACCACAACCTGCATTGTTTCGTACTACACCTGCTTCAGCTATGCTTGTTGCGGCTGCCAATATAAAAAGAACAAGTATTGATAAACCTTTTTTCATAAAAACCTCCATCAAGAGTTTAGTTATATAGGGGAATTTTTTGCATTGCTTTATTGATACATAAAAATAAAAAGCTGTCAAGAAAAATTTTACATTAAACATAGTACAATAGAACAAATTTACTTTAATATATCCCATTACATTTCATTTATATCAATATTAACAGTATCATGATCATTCAGTATGGAAATACGGTATTCAATTTTTTCATAATGGGTATTGTTATTACCCTGTTTACTTTCTGTTTTATTATCTTCTTTTTCTAAAATAATATTTATTTCGGTAATTTCTGGTTTTAGCAAGTATCCAGTAAATAGATCAATACCACCTCCAATAATAATACCGGGAATCAGACAACAAGCATTTGCCAATCCCCATGATTCAATTGACCTGCCAAGGTTGACTTCACCTGGTTTATATCCGGGCTTTTTGATTACAACCTTCGCATCTAATAGTTGTTCTTTTTTCATGGTAATAGAACAGGGTGTTTTATCTTCATATATTTTATTACCCTGTGATGAATATACAGAAACATCAGCTCCCTCTGGTTTAGATATAATTGATATTGTTTTATTTTTAGAGCTAAATATTGTAGCACACCCAATAAAAAAGCAAAGCATAAAAACTAATGCCAAAGTACTATTCCGCATAGACTGCCTCCTATATATTTATTTATAGTATGTATAAAAACAGCATCTCATGATTTTGACCAAATTATTGCCGTTTGTTATATCCATGGTAGATTAATATATGATTTTCTTGATACGGATGAATTTATACTTTCCTTCCAAAACGCTAACGTACTGCTCAAGCATAAGAGTAAATAAATGGTTTAAATTATGTCAAGAAAATTATTATAAGCATATAAAAAAATATAAATTTATTAACTGTATTATAATAAAATAAGCCACATTGGCAATATTGTTGCCTTTTATGAAGAGTAAAATATCTGTTGCTTTAAAAAAGTATATTGCACTAACAATACAATTCTTTTTATATTTTATTGTAATGCTATTTCATAAAACTAATTAGATTCAACAATTAAGTGCAACCCTTTTCTGTAAAAAATAATTCATCAGGAGTAAAAAACCCCAATCTTTTTCGTGGTCTACTGTTTAAACTCTCCATGGCATACATAACATCAGTTGTGGAATATGTATCAAAGTCAGATCCTTTTGGAAAATACTGACGGAATAACCCGTTTGTATTTTCATTTGTTCCTCTTTGCCAGGAACTATATGGTTGGGCAAAATATATGGTACAATCCAAAGCTTTTGCTATTGC
>JAKPOE010000424.1 GCA_029548025.1 Spirochaetota bacterium | reverse complement strand
TGCCGCATAGGGATTTTTTAGCTGTGAGCGTTTAAAACGGCTATAGGCATACAGGCTTTCTACATCATAGCTGTCAACAAATGATTGTGTGGGCGATAGTTCCTGATAATCATGCCCTGCATACAAACAATAGGCAAGCTTTCTTTTAAAAATTATTTCATTGATATCGCTACTGTATTCATACGATGGGATAGTTGCTATACCATGGTTAACCGATGAATCATTGCATTTGAATGCGCTGTCAAAGATATAGATCCACATCCATGGAGGTGCTGTAGTGGTAAAGTTTGCAGAGGATAGTATTTCAGCATACTGCTTTCCTTCATACTGGCAGTACAACGAAGCAACAACAAAGCTATCATACGCATACCTATCGGGATAATATGCATGTAAACGCCTATACTCCTGATACGCACGGTAGTACTCCTTTTGCTCTACAAGCCAGTTAGCAAAGGCAGCTATACTGTTATAGCTATAAGCATCCGGTACCTGTGCATAAATAGCACACGAAGCTACCAGTATACTGCAAAAAAAGATAAAGGCATGCCATAGCGGCATAATTACGATTGCTTTGATGTTAGTTTTTCCCAGTACATAACAAATGGTGATGCAATGTATAATGATGAAAATGTTCCAATAGACAATCCAAAGAGCAATATCGTTGCAAATTCATTTAAGCCTTCACCACCCATCATGTATAAGGCAAACACTGCAAAAAGCGTTGTCAGCAGGGTAAGCAATGTTCTGGATATTGTTTGTGTTATGGATTTATCAATAACATCAATAAAAGCCTGCTTTGTTGTAATCTGTAAATTTTCACGAACACGGTCAAAAATAATGATGGTGTCATTAACCGAATAGCCATAAATAGTAAGGATTGCTGCAAGGATAGGGATGTTTATTTCGATATTTGCAAAGCCACAAAAAAGAACTGTAAGGATAATATCATGAATCAGCGCCACCATTGCACCAACGGAATATTTAAGCTCAAACCTGAATGCTAAATACACGGTCATAATAATAATTGAAAGAGCAATGAGCTTCCCTGCTGACCTTTTTAAAAAATCACCTATGGCGGGACCCACTGTTTCAATGCTCAGCACCTCAGCATTATTAAAATTGGTCTGTAGTATCGTGCGTAAGGCTTTGGTGCTCTCTTCCACATTTTCGGTTCTGCTTGTTAGCTTTGTTGCAATAATATATTCGTTATCTTCATCTTTGCCCACCTGCTGTATGGTAGCGTTTATCGCATTGTGTGCTAGCACCTTTCGTATTTGCGCGGTATCTACACCTTGTTGAAATTTTACCGTAATTTTAGCACCACCTACAAAATCAATACCCCAGTTAAAGCCACCATTGCGATATGTTTGTAATGAAAAAATAATTATCAACACTACTGTAAGTGAATACGCAACAAATCTATACTTAAAAAATGGAATGATCTTTTCCAATGTCAGCACCCCTTAGATACTTAGTTTTTGTAATGTTCCGCGTGAAGTTATCATTTCAAAGATAAATCTGGTAATATATAATGCTACAAACATTGAGCATATAATACCTATAGAAAGCGTAACAGCAAACCCCTTGATGGGGCCCGTACCAAACTGTGAAAGTACAAATGCTGAAAGCAGTGTGGTAATATTAGAGTCAAAAATAGTCCAGAATGCTCGTGAAAAGCCCTGTGTTACCGCCATCCTTGGTGTTTTCCCGGCTCTCAGTTCTTCTTTTATACGCTCATAGATGAGAACATTGGCATCAACAGCCATACCCATTGTCAATATAAAACCAGCAATACCTGGCAGTGTTAATGTAAAACCAAGCCATGACAAAAGCGCCAGCATGAAAATACCATTGAGCAGCAAACCAAAATCGGCTATGAGCCCTGAAAATTTATAATACACAAACATAAAAAGCATAATGCCGGTAACACCAACAACAAATGCCTTTACACCGCTCTGGATTGAATCAAGTCCCAGCGTAGGACCAACCGTTCGCTCTTCTACTATGGACAAATCTACCGGCAATGCGCCTTCTTTAATTATTCGTGCAAGCGCAGTTACCTCTTCATGGGTAAAGTCACCCTGTATAATTGCCTGTCCTGTATTTATCTGTACACGTATAGAAGGCGCGCTGCGGACCTTATCATCAATAACTATCGCCAGCTTACGCCCCTGATTCTTTTCGCTGGTAACCTCGGCAAACTTTGCTGCACCTTCCGGCGTTGTGTTGAAATGTACTGCTAATTGTTGATACTCATCGGTAGCCACCCACGCTTTGCTTATATCA
>JAKPOE010000416.1 GCA_029548025.1 Spirochaetota bacterium | reverse complement strand
TTACCCGCTTTCTGAACTGTTTTGCGGCATTGTTGCTGTTATTGCTGTTCTTCAATTCCCACTGGCGATAGCTCCTGTGCTATTTGTTGCCTTCACAACAAGCGTATCCATAGCTATAATCGACACTATAACCATGGAGATCCCTGACCTCCTTGTTTTAATAATCCTCATTGCAGGTATCATCATCACCGCTATAGAAGGTGAAGTGGTTTCACACATTGAAGGCGCAGCGCTCATGCTTGTTGTTTTTATACTGCCGTTAGTGATAAAAAAAGGCGGGTTTGGCGGTGGCGATATAAAATATGCTGTTGCAATTGGCTTTTTTTTAGGCTTTTCAGAAACGATAGTAGCTCTGGAGATAGCTCTTGTGAGCGGCGCATTGTTTGGAATACTTTTTGCTGTTATAAAAAAAAAGACATTGAAAGCAAAAATACCATTTGCACCGTTTCTTACATTAGGATTTATAGCAGCACTACTGTATGGGAAAGAGATAATATTACTATATTACTATTACATATAATGGACATTTTGGACTATTAAAGCATCCCTGCCTTTCGCAAAGCTTCTGCAATATTCTTATCCTTCATTGCCGATTGTTTCAATG
Organism: Spirochaetota bacterium; assembly: GCA_029548025.1. Next base: position 7,151 of record JAKPOE010000416.1, on the reverse strand, counting down.
CAGTAATAATCTTATCTTCTTTTTCTTCAATCTCTTTTGTTTTATTAATAGCAGGTGATAATGCGGTTCGTCGGTCCCATACTACAAAGCCAACTACTCCAACAGTTTGTGCAAATATTGCTGCTATTAAAACGTACAGCAACCCCTTAACATCATCTATGCGTTTATCCACCGCATCAATCCTTTTATCCACCGCATCAATCCTGCTATGCAAAGCCTTGTAGCCTTCTTCTAATTTTGTTTCAACCCGTATCAACCGTTCTCTATCTTCAAGTGTGTAGGGAATGTCCCTTGCAACACCGATTGTACCATACAGCACCATACTAAGTATAACAGGTATAATACTGATAGCCTGCCTCATAATTCCTCCCATAATAGATTTATACACTTCTGTCATTCCTGCATACTTTCTGTCATTCCTGCGAATGCAGGAATCTCATAGAATAGTCTCATATAAATCATTCCATTCGGGATTCATCTCATTTATAATGTTATTGTTATATTCCCTTTTCCATTTTTTCATCTGCTTTTCTCTTAGAATAGCGCTTCCAATATTATTCGTTTGCTCATACCACACAAGTTTGCTGCAATTATATTTTGAGCTAAATCCTTCCACCAGTTTCTCCCTGTGCTCAAAAACCCTTCGTTTCAAGTCATTTGTTACACCAATGAAAAGGACATTATTATTTCTATTGGTGATCATATATATGTAATATTTATTCATTTTTACTCGACATGCCTTATTAGATTCCCGCCTTCGCGGGAATGACATTGCCCACAAATTTAAACTGCTACCCGTTCAATTGCTTTAAGGCTTCAAGAGTTTTAATCTCTTTTTTAACGATTTCACCCAGATGGCTGTTTTTCGCTATAACATAGATTACACTCCTACACATTATGAATAAAAGCAACTAAAAAAATTTATTTTATTGCAGTGGTATACAGCTTTTAATTTAATAGTAACTATCGCACACTAAAAAGCGGGGCTATGCCAGTTGCAGCAGGATGCTCTACTATTCCCTGTTCAGTAATAATAGCTGTTATATTGTCAGCCGGCGTTATATCAAATGCGGGATTTTTAATAAATATGCCCTCCGGTGCAATCTGCACACCCTGAATATATGCCACCTCATCAATGCTGCGTTCTTCTATAATAATACTATCGCCATTAATGGTATTTGTATCTAAGGTTGATAGCGGAGCGGCAACATAAAATGGAATGGCATGCGCCTTTGCAAGCAGGGACATTGTGTAGGTACCTATCTTGTTTGCCGTATCGCCATTTGCAGCAATTCTATCAGCACCAACTATCACACAGTTAATTTCTCCTTTTTTCATAAAGTACCCTGCCATATTATCACAGATAAGCGTTGTTTCAATGCCATCTTTATAAAGCTCCCATGCGGTGATACGTGCACCCTGTAAGTAAGGACGGGTTTCACAGGCATACACTTTTATTTTTTTCCCATGCTCTATGGCGCTGCGTATAACACCCAGCGCAGTACCATAACCTCCGGTAGCCAGCGCACCCGCATTGCAGTATGTCATCACCGTCATACCATCATCCAGAAACTTTTGTCCGTTTTCACCAATTGTTTTGTTTATGGCAATATCTTCCTGATGAATCTTCTTTGCCTCATCAACAAGGGCTTCTTTGCAATGCTGAATATCAGTTGCCTTTTCAATAATTGTTTTCATACGGCTTATTGCCCAGAAAAGGTTTACTGCTGTGGGGCGGGTTTGTGCAAACTCATCACATACCCTTACCATCTCAGTTTTAAATTCATCATGAACTGATAGCTTGTTTTTTACCGCTGCAAGGGCTATCCCCATAGCTGCTGCAATACCAATAGCTGGCGCTCCACGTATAACCATAGAACGAATTGCATCAGCTACATCATGATAATTGGTGTAATGCCGGTAAATTTCCTGTACCGGTAACATACGTTGATCAAGCATTGAAACGGCTGTATCATCCCATTTTATAGTATAGTACATGTTAGCACCTCATTACAGTGTTTTATATTTTCGCATGCGTATCCGTCTGCCACCATTATCCCATTCAACCTCATCCATATGAACCTGAATAATAAAAAGTCCTCTCCCGCTATTTTTCAAAAAGTTTTCGGGGTCGCGTGGATCTGCAACATTTTTATAATCAAAACCTTTGCCCTCATCCTCTATAATATATTCAACATATTCCCCTGTATAGCTATAACGTATGGTAACCTTTCGTTGATTATACTGAGAATCCTGCAAGCGCTTTTGTATTTCATCATGAAATCCTTTCACCCCGTGCTCCTCACGCACCTCAGAGGGTATCTCTAAATTGCCATGGTACATTGCGTTGGAAAGCGCTTCAAGAAGTGCCATTGATATATTTTCAGCCGTTGAACGATTACAAAACTTTGCATACGATAAGTGTTTTGTTAATTCGTAGGCAACAAGATCAGCAATTGTTTCATCTATTGGGATGACAAGCGTTCTATGATCATCAACAATATACTGTCCCAATGTATTCTCAAGGCTATGCTGTTGTCTTCTTCTCAAAATATTCCTGACAACCGAAGCAACCTCATTCATGTCAAATGGTTTTCTGATAAAATCCAGTGCACCATATCGTAACGCTTTAATTGCATCTTCAATATTTCCCTGCCCTGTTATAATAAGTGTAGGTACAGGATTTTCGCTAACATTAACATGACGCAATAACTCAATACCATCCATTTTTCTAAGTTTTATATCCGTTATTATAAGGTCTATCTCCCGTTCATCATTTTTCAACAGGAAAAGAGCATCTTCCGCTTTGCTTAATGAAATAATGTTGTAACCTAATCTTGACAACTTTTTCTGGAGGCTATAGCGAATTACCTCATCATCGTCAACAACTACTATTGTGGGCGCCTGTCCATTTTTCAAGACTTCTTATCCTCTTGAGCTTGTAATATTAGATGTCCTAATTTATCTTTTTTTGTTTTTAGGTAGCGATAGTTTTCTTTTATAGGTGGAATTTCGATGGGGACACGTTCCACAATGGTAAGCCCATATCCTTCCAATCCAATCACCTTTTTTGGATTGTTTGTCATCAGACGTATTGTTGACAGTCCCAGATCAACAAGTATCTGTGCCCCAATACCATAATTACGAAGATCAGCAGGAAATCCTAACTTTATATTTGCCTCAACCGTATCATACCCCTGCTCCTGAAGATGATATGCCTTTAATTTATTACTGAGCCCTATCCCGCGGCCTTCCTGACGCATATATACCAGCGTGCCCAACCCTTCTTTTTCTATCATCCTGAGCGCTTGATGCAACTGTGACCCGCAATCACACCTGTGCGAACCAAAGACATCACCGGTTAAACACTCTGAATGTACCCTGACAAGTACATTTTCCCTGCCATCAACCTCTCCTTTTACCAGTGCAACATGCGTAGCATTATCCACCTCTGTTTCATAGGCAATAATTTTAAAGTCACCATACTCCGTTGGTAAGTGTGCCTCTGAAACTCTATGTACAAGACGTTCTTTATGCTGGCGAAATTTTATTAAATCTTCGATGGTTCCAATTTTTAAATTGTGCTTTTCAGCAAATGCATCCAGATCGGGGCGCCGGGCCATCGTCCCATCATCATTTAATATCTCGCACATAACAGCAGCAGGATATAAACCTGCCAAACGGGTTAAATCAAAAGACCCTTCAGTATGCCCTGCTCGTACCAGCACGCCGCCCTTTCGTGCAGTAAGGGGGAAAATATGCCCCGGCTTGTTTAAATCCTGCGGTTTGGTGCGTGGATCAATCAATGCATGCACCGTCTTTGCCCTATCATAGGCAGAAATACCGGTTGACGTTCCTTCTTTGGCATCAACTGAAACGGTAAATGCTGTACAAAACTTATCTGAATTTTCGGGAACCATCAGTGGCAATCCCAATTCTTGCAGACGTTCCTGTGTCATGGCAATACATATCAAGCCTTTGCCATGCGTAGCCATAAAATTAATTTTATCCGGAGTGCAATATTGAGCGGCAACAACCAGATCCCCTTCATTTTCTCTATCCTCATTATCAACAAGGATAATCATTCTTCCATTGCGTATCTCTTCAATCAATTCAGGAATGTTAGCAGTTTTCATCACGTAACTCCTTTTATTTACACTAAAAAAATAACTAAATTATAGTCAAGAGTTTTATAGTTTGACGTTTTTTATATTTATGGACAACTCTAAAAACTTATATTTTCATCTGATGAACAATTGAAACAAGGGATTTTATCTTCATTTTTTATTCACCGTGGAATCAAAAAGTAAAGTTTTCAATATCTTCCATCATATTTTCATATTTTACAATTTTTTGCAGAAAAACAACTTTCATGATAAAATAATTGTGAAAATTATCTTATTTTGTTGACGCAAAATCATATATACAAATATACTATGCACTATATGAATTTCAAAGAATGTCAAATGCTGTTGCAATATAATACTTTCAGGAGTAATATATGCAGTTAATTGAAATAATTAAAGAGCTTGAAGCTACTGATAAAAACATACCTTCTTTGGAAATAGATTCTTACAGAAAACATTTTAGCAAGTCTGTTTTTTATGCTAAGAATTACAATAAAGAGTTCCCTGATAAATTTGTTACAATAACAGGGGAAGAGTTTTTAACCCTTCAGTATAATATAGCTTCAGCACTATTAGCCTATGGAGTTGAAAAAGATACCATAGTAGGTATATTTAGCCGCAATAATTTATATTATGCGGCAACAGTTTTTGCCGTCATGTCCCTTGGGGCGATAGTTATGCCAATTTATCCTACCATCTTACAGGATGAACTGGAAGAAATACTGCGTGATTCTGGATGTAGAACAATCTTTGTTGGCGATGCTGCACAGTTTCAAAAAAGCTTTGCTATATTAAATAAAGTACAATCTCCCCTGCGAAGACTTATAACATACTTTGATTCTAAAACAAAGCATGAGCAGCTTGTAACCTTTGATGAACTGATACAATTTGGGGAAGAAAAAGCTCATTACGAAGAAATTAACCGAGCAATAGAAAAAATCAATTCCGAAGATTATGCAGCACTTATGTATACTCCAGGTACATCAGGTGACCCAAGGGGCGTTCCACTTACTCATGGCAACTTTATCTCACAGCATGTTGTAATCCCTATATTCAAATTTTCCGATGCAGATATACGGTTGGCTCACCTGCCATTTAGCCATGTTTATGGTTTTGCTGCCGATTTATTAATAAGCTCATTTACCGGTGCACCAATGGCCATCTCAACCACTCTTGAAAGTGAAGAGATTTATCGTAACATGATCGATATAAAACCAACGGTTATTGCTACAGTCCCCAGAATGTATGAAAAGCTCTATATAAATACCATTCATACTATTCGCCGTTTCAATCCAATAAAAAGATTTATTTATTTTTCATCTATCAATATTGGAAGGGGATGCTACATTGCACAAACATCTGGTAAAACTATTCCTAAAGGTGCTGCACTATTTAATAAACTATTATCACCAATTACTAAAAGTATACAAAAGTTAATGCACATGCAGCAGGTCAGGCTACTTTTTTCAGGTGGTGCTCCTTTACCTATTGATGTATCTATTTTCTTTGGTGGGATTGGACTTCCCATTATTGAGGGATACGGCTTAACCGAAACATCTCCAACAGTTACCATCAACCGTATAGAAAAAAACAAGCCCGGTACTGTTGGATATCCCATCCCCGGTGCAGAAGTTAAAATATCTGACGAAGGTGAAATACTCATCAAAGGGCCAATGGTTTTCAAGGGATATCACAAGATGACACCTGAAGAAAGATTGGAAGTTTTTACCGCCAGCGGCTACTTCCGCTCTGGTGATATAGGCACAATAGATGAGGATGGCTATTTACGAATAACAGGAAGGCTCAAAGATATCATTATCACCTCACAGGGTAAGAATATAGTTCCTTTGCATATTGAAAAGAAATTTGAAGCCGAACCTTTAATAAATTATATATGTGTTGTTGGTGATAACAGAAAATATTTGTCTGCGTTGATAGTCCCTAATTTCCATCTTTTACGGCAATATGCCCGTGAACACGGAATAAGCTATAAAACTGATGAAGAGCTTGTATCACACCACCAGATACAAACATTGTTTAAAACCAGAATCAATGAAATATGCCAGACAGTGGCTCCTTATGAACAGATAAAAAAATTTACGCTGTTAGCGCATGACTTTACTGTAAAAACAGGAGAGCTTACTCCAACATTTAAATTCAGACGCAGCCAGATACATGAAAAATATAAAGATTTGATTGATTTGATGTATCCAAAAAGTGATACAACAAGGCTATAAACCAATAGTGCAACTGAGATTATGTAACAATACTGTATGTTATTGCCGCAATGAGTGCAGATAATGGAATTGTCAGTATCCATGACCATACTATCTGTCCTGCAACGCCCCACCGAACAGCAGTAAATCGGCGTAAAGTTCCAACCCCCATAATTGCGCCAGTGATGGTATGCGTGGTACTCACGGGGATACCAAAATATGATGTTATAACATAAAGATTAAAAGCTGCTCCCAATTCAGCACAAAAACCGTCTACCGGCCGTAACTTTACCACACGCTGTCCCATCGTTTTTACAATGCGCCATCCACCAAACATGGTGCCCAATGCAATTGCACTATGGCATGCAAGCACAACCCATAAGGGAATAGCATCCTGAAATCGCTGCCCTTCAGCAACCTGCATCAGCCCATTGCTAAATAGCAAACCTGCTATAATACCCATAGTTTTTTGTGCATCGTTTCCGCCATGTCCCAGGCTATAGAACGCTGCCGATATCAATTGTCCTTTTCTGAATATTTTATCAACCTTAGCTGGATGTGAGTGTCGGAATATCCAGTAAACTGCAGTCCCAAAAACAAGCCCTAATCCAAAACCAACTATCGGCGATAAAAAGATAAAAATAACAGTTTTTATAATACCATCAAGCACCAATGCTTTCGTGCCAACTTTCATCAATGCAGCGCCAATCAACCCTCCAATAAGAGCATGTGATGAACTTGTTGGCAACCCTAAATACCATGTTATGATATTCCACATACACGCACCGGTTAGTGTTGCCAGTATTAC
>JAKPOE010000384.1 GCA_029548025.1 Spirochaetota bacterium | reverse complement strand
ATGACCGGTTACATTTTGTACTACTGGTGATGGTGCAGCTCTACTGAAAGCTGGCAATGATAATGTATGTCAACATTTATTATGAATGAGGATGTGAACAATGGCTAAAAAAGTATTGGGCAAGGGTTTGGGTGCAATTATTACCACTTCGCCAACACCGGCGAGCGATTTTGAAAAGGTATTGTTGCAGGATAAAGACCGCATTGTAGATATACCGGTTGCATCAATAATGCCAAATCCAGAACAGCCGCGTGTGCATTTTGATCAGGCAGAGATTGCAGGGCTTGCACAGTCCATTCAGCATGTTGGGCTGCTGCAGCCAATCATTGTGCGCAAACAGGGCGATGAGTATTTCATCGTTGCTGGTGAACGCAGGTGGCGTGCATGTAAACTTCTGGGGAAGCCCACCATCAGAGCTATTGTCATGAATACCTCCGAAGAACAAAACCTTACCCTGGCGCTTATAGAAAATATACAGCGCACCAATTTAGACCCCATTGAAGAAGCAAAAGCATATAAGATACTGTCCACACGGTTTAAATTAAAACAATCAGAAATTTCTGACAGGGTTGGGAAAGACCGTGCAACAGTTGCCAATATTTTACGCCTGCTTAATCTTCCCGAACATATGCAGGAAGCGCTTCAGGATGGAAAAATAAATGTTGGACATGCAAAGTTGCTGTTAAGCGTATCCATGGAAGAGCAGGAAGCGCTTTATGAAAAAATTATTAATCAGGGGCTGTCGGTACGTGATGTTGAGAGAGCTATCGCCGATGTTTCAAAAAGTAGTATCAAAAAAAAGAAGAAGGCAAAGGATGCACATCTGCGGAAATTGGAAGAGGAGCTTATTTCTTTTTTAGGGACGCGTGTTGCAATACACCATAGCGCCGGGAAGGGCAGAATAGAGATAAGCTTTTACTCATTAGAAGATTTTGATAGGATTGTAAGTATCATAAAAGGCGAGCGGTAACTATTCAATGTCGATGCGGATTTTTTCAACCTTATCTGTTGCAGTATCAAGTATGGCGACGGTAAGCTCTTCACCGCGATATAGTGCGCCGGGATTTATAATGCGAGTTTTTCCCGAAAGGTAATTTTCAAAGATATGGGTATGCCCTTTAATAATGTAATCATATTTACCAGAGTTGACTGCCTCTCTGAACATGGGAACATTGTTGCCATGAAATACCATGAAATGTTTTCCCTCTACAGTAAATTCGCATGCATAATCAACGCAACCAAATCCACAATCACGTGCGGTTTTGTTAATCTCTTCAACATCAATATCACAATTTCCCATGACAAACCTGCCCTG
>JAKPOE010000175.1 GCA_029548025.1 Spirochaetota bacterium | reverse complement strand
GTCAGAAACAACACCAAAAGGATATATAAAGGTATCAACGGGTGTGCATAGTTTTTCCTCCAGCATTTTTTTTGATTCAAATACTTCTAATTTAAAATAACGATAGTTGTTTTTATAAAGCTTATCATTTATAAAAAGATGGAAGTAACCATGTGAGGCTATATAGCAGCCTTCACGAGAAAGCTGTTTTAACTCATCCCATGTCAAAACATACGGCTTTTTACCAATAATAAAAGTATTGATTCCCAATAACGGTTTAATCCTCATTGGTTTTAACACTGAATAATAGGCGTCAAGAGCTGTTCTATGCCCATCATCGATGGTTACCAGAATATTTTTATTGCCTTTTACCAGTCCGTTTTTGATTTCATGAAAGGTAACAAAGGTAAAACCATGATCTTTCAGTTCCAACAACTGTTTGTGGAATTCTTCCAGTGAGATGTCATAGTGAATCTTTTTTCCCATAAATGTATGATATACCAGAACACACACCGTATCCTGCGCATGCAACGTACTGACAGTAAACAGTAATAATAAAGTAATATACAATAATCGCATGATTTTCCTCTGCTAATAGATCTATTGTCAATAACTATCGGTACATATATAGTACTTATAAAGTGTCTGTTTATAAAATATTGTCAATAATAAATAATCTATTAAAAATGATTAACCATATTTTTTTAAAAAAATAAAAATCACCTGTAAATTATTTTTTTTCATATGCCAGATGTTGTTGCTGTAAAAAAACGTCGGGGTAACAACAGGTATTATGAATTATGATTGACGCATGATTATTGGATGATAGAATCAAAAAAAATTAAAAAGGAGGAGGGTTATTATGAAGATACGTTGTATAGAGTTATACCATGTTTCGATACCTTTACGGTATACATTCTGGCCAACGTGGATGCCCGGATATCCGCAAACTCATAATAGAACCTATACTGCCAGATAAAAATGCAGTGCTGCAACCATTTGTAAGTCCAGGATTGGGTTTTGAGATTGACAAAAAGTTGCTTTCAAAATATGGAAAACGATATTGTAAAATGACCGAGTTAGGTTTAAAGATTAAAGTGATACGTGAAAAGGGATTAAAGGAAGCACTGTTATTAAAGAAGCGTAAGGAAGGGCAATGATGTAATATAAAACAAATAGTACTTCTATTATTTTTTATTTTTGAATTGATGATGTTTGCTATATTGAATGTTCAAAATGAGTGAAAGTGCTGTTATTAGCATGGAATCAAAAAATTAAAACATGACAGCGGAGCAGGTGATGAAGCGCATACGTATTGTTGATTGTTTACAAAGTGATAAAAGTTTGGAGTCCTGCACGGTGGCAGGCTGGGTGCGTACCAAAAGGGAATCCAAAGAAAATATCTTTATTGAAATAAATGATGGCTCGTGTTTAACCAATATGCAGGTGGTGGTTGGTTTTGGCGATAGTTGCTATGAAACTGCACGGCAGCTGCATACCGGTGCCAGCGTTTATATAACAGGCAAACTGGTAGCATCTCCTGCAGCAGGACAGAAGTGGGAACTTAAGCCGGATAAGCTCATCGTATACGGTGATGCTGATCCCGAGAGCTATCCCCTGCAGAAGAAGCGACATTCTTTTGAATTTTTACGGGAGATTGCCCATCTGCGTCCAAGAACCAATACGATGGGAGCTGTCCTGCGCATACGCAATCAAGTATCATATGCGATCCACACATTTTTTCAGCAAAAAGGATTTTTATATGTTCATACCCCCATTATTACAACAAGTGATTGTGAAGGAGCTGGTGAGATGTTTCAGGTAACCACCCTTGATCTGCTGCATGTACCAGTACAGGATGGTTTCATAGATTATAGCCAGGATTTTTTTGGAGCAAAAGCAGCGCTTACCGTCAGTGGTCAACTTGAAGGTGAGCTTTTAGCATTAGCGATGGGTGATATCTATACCTTTGGCCCAACATTTAGAGCTGAAAACTCCAACACTACACGGCATCTATCCGAATTCTGGATGGTGGAACCCGAGATGGCGTTTGCAACCCTGGAAGATGATTGCACTCTGGCAGAAGAATTTCTTAAGTATATTTTTACATGGGTTATTGATAGATGTCATGAGGACATGGTTTTTTTTGATGAGCGGATAAAACCCGGGATACTACACAATTTAGAATCGATTATCACCAGTTCATTTGAAATAGTTACCTATACCGATGCTATTGCGCAATTAAAGCAATCGCCAGAACCATTTGAATATGCAGTAAAATGGGGGATAGACCTCCAGACCGAACATGAACGGTGGCTAACCGAAAAATATTATAAAAAGCCAATCATTGTTATAGATTATCCCAAGGAGATAAAAGCTTTTTATATGAAACGGAATGACGATAATAAAACTGTAAAGGCAATGGATGTTTTAGTACCCGGGGTTGGCGAGATTATTGGTGGCAGTGAGCGCGAAGACCGATATGATGTATTGCTACAGCGCATGCAGGCTATGGGGCTTAATCCTGATGATTACTGGTGGTATCTGGATACGCGACGATATGGTTCGGCTCCCCATGCTGGATTTGGATTGGGTTTTGAAAGAGCAATACAGTTTATAACAGGGATGCAGAATATCAGGGATGTCATCCCGTTTCCACGGACTCCGGGAAGCGCAAAATTTTAGTTAGTTAGTTAGTTAGTTAGTTAGTTAATTTATTTGATATGATAGTTTGTATAGTAGATATTGTATTAGTAGTATAATGTTGAGTCGAAGCCGATAGTTATACTGAAGTGGTAGCTCCTGTGCTAAACGTAGTTCAGGCAAAGAATTTTTTCATTGTAAGGATTTGTCATTTGATATTGCATCATTACTTTTCTATTTTTGGAGCGATAAACCATGAAAATAGGTATAGGCAACGATCACGCGGGTGTTGATTTAAAATATAGTATTATAAAAACTATACCAGAACACATTTTTATCAATGCAGGGACCGATTCGTATGAATCGTGCGATTACCCCGATTATATCAAGCTGGTTGCTGAAATGCTCCAACGAGAAGAGGTTGATTGCGGAATTGCCATCTGCGGTACGGGAATTGGCGCCAGTATTGTTGCCAACAAGCATAGAGGGGTGCGTGCGGCTCTTTGTACTAATGAGTATATGGCAACCATGGCACGTAAACACAATGATGCCAATATGCTTGTGCTGGGAGCACGTGTTGTTGGTATTGATTTAGCCATAGCTATCATCAATGCATTTTTGCATGCAACCTTTGAAGGTGGCCGTCACCAGCAACGGTTGGATAAAATACAACAGATAGAACACTAACTCATGATAAAAAAAACTATACAACACTATATAGGGATAATAGCTCTTGTTATAGGTTGTTGCCTTGTTACCGGCCTATCTTATGAAATAGCGTATACAATAATTTTTACGCCTGATGGGCTTGATCTTTTTAATGCTAAAAAGGTGCGATTAAAAAATAATACCGCTGGCTATACAGTAGCAACAATCAATTATAAAGAATCGGTTAATCCACTGATTACCGATTTGCTCCTTTCATTTGACAGCGATTTTCCTTATCTGGCCAAAGATGATTCCGGTCATTACGCTATACGCTATGCTCAGTATAAGTATTTACAGGATGCAATTGAAGGTGAAGGGTGTGCACAATTTTTTCACCGTGACCACCGTGTTGATATACAAACGGCAAAAAACAACTGGTTGACCAATTGCGATGATTTAGGTTCATTTACCATTGAAGCTTCCATAAAATTGTTACAGTATAGCTCGGCTGCTATTGTTTTATCGCGTACTGGTTTTTCACAGGGTAAACAGGGTTTTGAGATGCTTTGTGTAAAAAATAAGCTTGCTGTACGATTTTATAAAATGTTCTATAAAAAGGACAATACCCCGATTGATGTTTTTTTGCACCGGGGACCATCATTACCATTGAATGCATGGCAGCATATTTCTATAAGCTTTGACAGAATCTCCGGGAAGCTTGAAACATGGATTAATGGCGATGTTGTAGAAACTGTCTATTGTACTGAAAGTGGTGAGCCATTTGTTGATGTACTTGTGCCAAAATTTAACTGTCATGATCTGCCCATTGCCACTGTGGGGAAGAACTTTTATGGGTGTATTGACAAAGTAAGAATTTCACAGAGGTACATTGAAAATTTACAAAAAGAAACAGCAATAGCCATGTCGCACTACAAACCGGTAAGCTATAATAATAGGGATACCATAAATCGTGAAGGAATTATTACAAGCCCGGTATACCAATTTCCGGATTTTGGGACGATGGTGCTTTTGTTTCACTGGCAGGAGCAGTTGCCCCCTTCAACCTATGTATGGATGGAATTCAGGATCAGTGATGAAATGTTTAAAAGCGACGATATGCTGCCACAATGGTACAGGATAAACAATAACCAGAAAAATATATATCTAAAAAAGGTGGGTGATAGTTACTGTAGAGGAAAATATTATCAGTGGAGGGCACATCTGATATCTTCGCCAGATGGTACAAATGCACCAACCATCTATGCTATAGAATTACAGTATGCCCTTGATAAAGCACCTCAGCCTCCTGTGATGGTAGCGGTTGATTCTGTGAGCGATAGGGTGATAACGTTAAAATGGAAGAAGAATGTTGAGTACGACATCCTGGGCTATAAAATTTACTATGGTGTTAAAAGTGGAAAGTATGATGGGGTTATCACTACTATTGGCAACAAACGAATTACCAATGAACTATCGGATAACAATGGTTATATCAGTGTAACATTAACCAATGAAATCATTGAGGAAAACAGGAATAATGATGCAAAAGGATTTTTACAGTATCCTGTATTAAAAAATAACGTTATCTATTATTTTGCAGTTACTGCATATGATAGCTACAAACCCGATACACTATTCAACCATGAGTCAAAGCCATCAAACGAGGTAAGTGCCCGCCCCGAACCCGGTTCAGATATACAGTAGTACAGTACTATTGTATACATTTATACTTGCAATTAATGATATCTCTATCTATTATTAAGGTATCACATTATTGATTGAGGAAGGATACTATATGAAGATATTTCCCATCCATGAGCTTATTTATACAGTGCAAAAATTCCCTCTTTTACAATCAATGACACCATGTGAGATAGTACGATCACTCAACTTTTTTGAGGATGTTCCTTTTGATTGTCTCAATGAGATAGTTCATAATATCAACATCCATCAGTTTAATGACAATGAGATTGTTGCACGACATGGCAGGTATAATGAATGGTTTTACATTGTACTTTCTGGTAAGGTCTCGGTTTTTATGATTACACCGGATTATACAAAGTCAGAGTTATATTCAATAGAGCCTGATAATTTCTTTGGTGAGGACATAGTTATTAGTAATGAACCACGTGAAAGCACAGCGATAGCGTGTGGAGAAAGCATACTGCTTGCAGTTGATGCACAATCCATAAAAAAAATTATAGCTTCTTCAACAAGAACAAATGAAATGCTCAACAATGCATTTTTACAAAGAAAGATGAGAAATAACCTGCGATCAATACCTATATTTACTCATCTCAATGATGAGATATTTAATGAAATAGTAGATGTTGTTAATGTTGTGCAGAAAAAAAAAGGCGATGTTATCTTTAAGCAGGGTGATACGGGGGATGCCCTGTTTATGATACGAAAAGGAGATGTAAGCGTATACAGAAAAATGAATAAAAAAGATGAACTGATATCATTGCTTGCAGAGGGTAATTTTTTTGGTGAAATGGCACTTGTTTTAGGTGAACCACGAAATGCTACCGTCATCGCTAATAATGATTGCGAATTATTAAAAATTGAAAAAAAAGATTTTGATACCATTGTTTTACGCCATAAAGATTTATACAACAGTATTCATACTGTTGCACTTGAAAGGGTGTCAGGACATGAACTGGTTAATGCAACCGAGGCAATAGTTTCAAAAAAACTCATTGAATTGAACCGGAAGCTGAATAAGCATATTGATGTCATAGCACAGTGTACCTTTGAAACACCAAATGGGAGTGCACTTTTAGCAACATTACCCGGCTCACGCTATCCCTATGTTTATCCCCGCGATAGTGCCTGCGCAACCAGGATGCTCTATCGGGTTGCTATGAGTACACTGCGTTCTAATGATATTGCATTCAGATTACTGGCCGGGATTGCTCGTTTTATTTGCAACTGTCAACGAAGTGATGGATATTGGGGGCAGCGTTATGGACTTGATACAACCGAAAAAAGTATATACAAACAGGAAGATAATGTTGCTCATGGTGTTACCATACTGTGCCGATATTGTCTGGCTGCTAAACATAAAGGGCATGCACCCGGTGATAGTGAGGCTTATATCAATGCCATCTATAATGGAGCGATGTTTGCTATAAAACGTTATTACAGGAATGAGATACATCTCTTCTATTCAACAACCTCAATTCATGAATCGGCTATTGAAGAAGGATATTCTATATGGGTCAATTATGCCTACTGGTGTATGCTGTCACTGATAGAAAAGGTGGCGCAGGAATATGACTGTGTATCACGGTTTGAAAGGGTTATTGACCTGAAAGAAAGTTTTGGTACAATAGTTAACAATGTTTTTACTATTGATGATAGACTTATCAGACGGCTGAAACCTGATGGAGAAGCTGATCTGCGTCCTGATATAACCCTTATGAGTCCATTTTTCTTTGGTACCGGTGTTATGCCCCATGTTTTTACTGAAGATGCAATTTTTTCAAATACTATGCAGTTTGTTGAGGATACATTGTGGGACCCGGATTTAGGGATGTTACAGCGTTATTTACCTTTTATTGAGGATCCCAATACCCATGTTCATGCGGGAAATGGTCCCTGGGTACAATATACAGCGATGCTGGCACAGTATAATTATTTCACCGGAAAAGTTGAAAAAGGGGATAGAATTATTGATAGTATAGATAGGTATAGTGCTGATGGATACCTATGTGAACATCTGACAACACCGGAACGATTCCGTGAATTTTTGACTCTGGAATGGCTGTCCGGGACTGATGTTAGTAAAGAATTTGCAGCCAATATTATGGTTGACGGGATTACTTATGATTTAATTGTTGAGGAACTTAACCATATGAAAAATTCGTATGAACAGATAAAAAAGAAGATTGAAGCTGGTGCTGATAATTACCTGACATTTGCCATGCCCCTTATGTGGTCACATGCAGAGTATGCCATGGCACTGTTGTTAAAGACATGGCGCGAGCTTTTAGATAGTGGGGTAAAAAACAATTTGCTATGAAACACTATAAAGTAACATTAGCAATCCCTGATACGGTAGCACAGGAGATCAATACAATTTGTACTATTCTTCTGGATAATGGATTTGAGTGTTATCTGGTTGGTGGTTCAGTGAGGGATTTGATTTTACAAATTCCTGTGTATGATTATGATTTTGCCACAAATGCTCGTCCTGAACAGGTAATGAAACTATTTAAAAAAGTAGTCCCTACAGGAATAAAACATGGTACCGTCACTGTTTTGATGAGCCATGCACACTATGAGATTACCACGTATCGCTCGGATGGCAAGTATACCGATGGCAGGCATCCTGATAGTATTGCATTTTCGGATAGCCTTAAAGAGGATGTTGAGCGCCGTGATTTTACTATCAATGGGTTGGCGTATGATGTCAATAAAAAAGTAATTATTGATTATGTTGGCGGTATGAAGGATATTAAAAAAAAGGTTATTCAGACAATTGGTGACCCGGTACAGCGTTTTAGTGAAGATGGGCTGAGACCATATAGAGCGTGCAGATTAGCGGCCAAGTTGCATTTCAGCATTAATAAAAAAACACTGGAAGCAATCCCACAGATGCTTGATGTGGCATCAAAGATATCAGTGGAGCGTGTACGAGATGAAATAAAAAAAATGCTGGAGGTAGATAAGCCATCGGTAGGTTTTGAATATATGCGAGTGACTGGTTTGCTGGATTTGTGTTTACCGGAACTATCGCAAGGATTTGGTATGCAACAAAATAAATATCATTTATATGATATCTATTACCATAGCATTTACTCATGTGATGCTGCTCCTAACGATAAGCCTTTAATACGGCTTGCTGCATTATTCCATGATATAGGCAAGATTACAACACGCAGGGAAGGCCATGACGGTGATTATACCTTTTACAATCATGAGATCATCGGTGCAAAGATTGCCCGCAGGATTATGCGCAGGCTTAAATTTTCAAATGATGAGATAGAGTATGTTACTCACCTTGTAGAAAATCATATGTTTTACTATACACAGGATTGGACTGATGGTGCGGCAAGGCGCTTTATCAGGAAAGTTGGGCTGCACAATCTGGAGGATTTGTTTATACTGCGATTGGCGGATAGAGTTGGTAGTGGCATGCGAGATGGATTGCCTGAACCAATAAAATATCTTAAAAAACATATTGAAAAGGTTATTGCAAAAGACAATGCATTCACGGTTAAGGATCTGGATATTGATGGTTATAGTATAATGGACGCATTGCATATCAAACCGGGACCAATGGTTGGGAAAATACTCAATGAGCTACTGGAGAAGGTACTTGATAATCCCGAGCTTAACAATTATCAAACACTTTTAACACTTGCAAAAGAGATATATGCTATCATGGAACGTTCTGATGAAAGCTCATGCCATGATAGCATTCAGCATCAACAACATTATGAAAAATAGTGTGGCAGGATAGCTTTTAATTTTTTCTTCTGTTTTTGTGGCTGCTTTGTAGAATCAGTCATAATAGCATATTTGATAGCTTCCTTACAGGCACATGTCCTTTCCTGTTTCAATAATGGCACAAGATGCTTTATCAAAGCCTTAGCGTTTGCAGCATTTTTATTGAGGTTGTTTACCACCATATCAACCGTGACATGTTCTTCATCTTCTTTCCAGCAATCATAGTCGGTACTCATGCAGATGACAGCGTAGCACATTTCTGCTTCGCGGGCTAATTTTGCTTCGGGTAGTGTGCTCATATTGATGACACCAGCCTGCCATGAACGGTAAAGATGGCTTTCTGCACGTGTTGAAAAAGCGGGTCCTTCCATGCAGATAAGTATTTCATTGGTATGCATGGGGATATTGAGCTGTTGTGCTGCAACTAAAATTAATTCATGCAGTCTGCTGCAAAAAGGATCTGCAAAGGCAATATGGGCAACAATGCCATCCCCAAAAAAAGTGGAAATTCTAGATTTAGTCCTGTCAATAATTTGATCAGGGATAACAAAATCAAGAGGTTTAATCCGATCTTTTAAACTCCCAACTGCTGAAAATGCAATAATTTGCCCTGCTCCCAGCATTTTTAATGCCGCAATGTTTGCCCGGTAGTTTATTTCATGGGGCAGAATAAAATGTCCTCTGCCATGACGTGGTAAAAAACCTGCCCTGACACCATCAATTTCGGCAATGGTTATTATATCAGAAGGCATTCCCCACGGAGTTTTTACTGATACTTCATCAACTATCGTTACACCATCAATCTGATATAATCCTGAACCGCCAATAATGCCAGCATCAATTGTTGTTTTCATTGTATTTCACCTCTTCTTCAATAACTATCGCCTGCATGAAGCGATTGAATATAGTAATGCTTTTATTTCTTTTATGTCAAACGGCTTTTTAATGTAGCCATAGGCGTTTTCTTTGTCAACTAACTCTTTTATCTGGTCTTCATAAAATATACCGGTAATAAAAACAACTTTTTGCTGAGGTTTTTCATCTTTTATCATCTTATATGCATCAATTCCTGATAAAACTGGCATGGATACATCCATGAAAACAATATCAAAGTTTGAATCCTTGCATAAGGAATATCCTTCATATCCGTTGGTTGCGAAAGAAATGGTTGTTATACCTAGTGATTGCAATAATGTTTTAAAAAGATCACGGATTGCTTCATCATCGTCAACAATTAATACTGAAAGATTTGCTATATCTCTGGGTTCACATGAAATTTTAATTTCATTAGGAAGATACGCTGAAGAAAATTTGGGGAGCTCAATGATAAATTCGGTTTCTTTTTCCGGGATGCTGTAAAAATATATACTTCCACTATGTTGCTCAATAATGTTTTTTGAGATTGATAATCCCATGCCGGTGCCAACAATATTATAAGCTCCACCCTGTTTGGTAGTGAAAAAAGGATTGAATATTTCATCTTTGATTTTTGGATCGATCCCGGTACCGGTATCGTGAATTTTAATTATAGCATTACCATTTGATTCATCAGTGGTAATGGTAATGGTTCCTTTCCCTTTTGGACGTATGGCATGAACTGCATTGAGCAGGATATTGAGAAAAACCTGCTGTATAAGTCCAGGGTCAACATAGACAACTGGATCTTTAAAAAATTTTCTTACTACTGTTATATTATCTTTGGTTAAAATTTTTTCCTGAATCTTTAATATATCCTGTAATAATTCTGCAACGCTATGGCGTTCTTTATTGGTTATATCTTTTCGT
>JAKPOE010000370.1 GCA_029548025.1 Spirochaetota bacterium | reverse complement strand
TTTGAATATATCAGCGCAGATTATCATTTTCAAAACATTGCACGGGGTATTATTGATACGCGCAATATTATCTATTTTGCTTCGGTTATCATCATAAGTTCTATGGCAAGCATATACCAGCTGGAGGTGAGAAGATAGGCTATGAACATGGGAAATATCAAAAAATACAGTAACAAAATCGTTGATAGGTTTGATGCAGCACTCAGGCGCATAATGCAAAAAATAGGGAAAGCACCTGATAAACCGCAAAAACAAAAAAGCTACTCACATTTTATTTTATATGGAATTATCATCATTTTGATTAACCTTGTTGGTTTAACCCTCTATGTACGGTTAGACCTCACAAAAAATAGCGTTTATTCACTATCACCCATCAGCAAAGCAGTGGTTTCAACACTTGAAGAACCTCTGACAGTAAAGATTTTCTTTAACAAAGACCTGCCGGCGCCGTATAATACTGTTTATCGTTATTTGCAGGATTTGATGGTTGAGTATGATAATGCAGGCAACAGGTATTTCCATTATGAATTTATTGATGTTGAAAAACAGAAAGATGCTGCGGGTGACTTTGGGATATATCCTGTTCAGATACGTGAGATTCGCAATGATCAGGTAAAATTTAGAAATGCTTATATGGGGCTTGCTATCATCCATGCCGATATAATAGAAAAGATAGATTCAATCACCGAGCCTGAAGGGCTGGAGTACCGCATAACAACCCTGATAAAAAAAATGAATGGGAAAATAGATGCTCTTTTAAAGATTAAAGATCCCATTACTGTTACATTATATGCCAGCAGCAATCTTCCTATCCCTGGAATGCAGAATTTAAATGAGCAGGTGTATGCTCAGGTGCAAAAATGTAATATACGTAATTACAATAAAATCCAATACCGCTTTGTTGATCCGGTCAATAATCCACAGGCGCTGACCATAGCACAGATGTATGGGCTGCCAACGTTAAAATGGCCGCAATTTACCACCATGGAAGGTAGAGCCATACCTCCAGGACAGGGTATGGTTGGGATAGTTGTTGAGCATAACAATAAGTTTGAAACGGTACAGATACTTACCCGTTCAATCTTTGGACAATATGCCATTGGCGATTTATCACGTCTTGAGGATATGTTAAACGCTGCTATCGATAACCTTATCAGTGTCAATCCAAAAGTTTGCTATATTACCGGACATGGTGAAAAGGATATTAATGATGAACAAAACGGCGCTGCACAGTTCAGGAAGATGCTGTCGGATATGTATGACCTTGTTACTGTTGACATTACAAAGGATGAAATACCTGATGATGTTATCACCATAATAATCAATGGCCCTCGTTCCATGTACAGCGAATATGAACTTTTCAAGATTGATCAATTTTTGATGCGTGGCGGCAATGCAATACTGTTGCTTGACTCATATGTTGAACAACAGGCTGAAGGGATGCAGATGTTTCAAAGACCTCCGCAGGCATTGCCAGTTATTACTGGTTTAGAGGGGATGCTGGCACATTATGGAATTAAAATAAGAAAAGATATAGTCATGGATAAACAGTGCTTTATTGCTCAACAGCGGGGTTTGGGCGAGCTTACCATATACTTTGCACCAATGATAGATGATGAAGGATTATCTGATGACTGTGAGATTACTAAATATTTAAAGAAGATTGTATTTTTAAAAGCTTCATCGTTGGAAGCCGACGAGGACTTGTTAAAAGCAAACAAAGCATCGGTTAAATATATTGTTAAATCATCGCCTTATAGCTGGCTGCAACAGGGTGCAATAAACTTTATGCCATGGGGTGTCAATCCTCCTGCGGATAATAACCTTGCGTCGTACAATCTGGCAATACTGGTTCAGGGTAACCTCAAAAGTTATTTTACTGATAAAATGCCAACCATAGATGCAAAGGGAAAGAACGCAAAAAGCCAAGATTATATACAACAGGAAGTGATAAAGGAAACGGTTAAACCTGTTAAACTTTTTGTGGCTGGAACATCCGAGATTACTGGAAGGAATATCATCGATGACGAAGGTAAATCGCCTAACGCTGTTTTTATGCATAATGTGGTAGATTACATGCAGGGAAACTATGATATACCGCAGATGCGAAGCAAGGGACTATCATTTAATCCAATTAAAGAAACATCAGATACTGCAAAAAGTATCATAAAAGGTTTCAATATTGCCGGGTTGCCAATTTTAGTGCTTATTGCTGGCGCAGTGTATATGTGGCGAAGAAAATTGCGAAGGAAACACATTGAATCACAGTATACAATGATGAGATAATG
Organism: Spirochaetota bacterium; assembly: GCA_029548025.1. The sequence goes on along the minus strand of JAKPOE010000370.1, from coordinate 5,134 downwards.
AGTGTAACAGAGGTAGTACAATGCAGGTTAAAAAAAATATTGTTATAAGTATTGTGGTGATAGTTGTTCTGGGAGGCTATCTGCTATTAAATAAGTTCAGTTCTCGTGAGCTTTTGCAGCTTCCTGAAGTGTCATGCGCAATTAGCCAGATAGTTATTGCAAAGGATGGGAACAGTATAACAATAATCAAAGATGGCGATAGCTGGAAGGTTAATGGGTTTGAAGCTGATAAGAATGTTATTGCTAATATTGAAAACAAGCTGAAAGATATTGAGGTGGTTGATTTTGTCAGTGAAAAGCCGCTGTATGAACGATTTGAGTTAGACCCCGAACATGCAATACATGTAGTTGCAAAATGTGGTGATACTGTGGTTCGTGATTTTTATGTAGGTAAAAAAGGAAGTACCTACAGGCATACCTATGTACGGTTTGAAGGGAATAAAGCGGTATATTTAGCAGCAGATACGCTTGATACTTATTTTAACAAGACTGTGGATGATTTGCGCAACAAGGATATAGTGCAGCTTGATATTGCAAGGGTTAATACTATACAATTGTGGTATAAAAATTCTTCTATAACATTGCAAAAAAAGATTGTTGAAAAGAAGAATGAAAAGCATGACAGCGACGAAAAGGACAAACCATTAAAAGAAAAGCAAAAGGATGCAAAAAGTGTTGAAACTGAAAAGGAAGAACAATGGGTTTGCAAAGAAAATCCGACATTGCAACTGGATACTAATAAAGTAAAAGAGATACTGTATACCTTTGATCCATTAAAGGCGTATTCATTCCCGCAGGTTGATACTGCAATGCTGAAGGGTAAAATTGCGTCGCTTACCGTTGCAGTACAAAATGAAAACAATGAAAAAGCTGCCGAAGAGATAAGCCTTACAGTCCATAAAGAATATGAAAATAATCGCTATATATGTACCTGTTCAAAAACACCGTATGTATTTACCATTGATGAATGGAGGGCAAAGCGTATTTTCAAGACCTTGCAGGATTTGAAGAAGTAATGGGGTGAGTGGTGGATTATTGAGTAATACCAACAAAAATATTCGCAGATTCATTTTATACAAATAATTCAGATCCAGTCGCAATAGTAACAAATTTATCCCCAAGCTCTTTTTTCAAATATTTTATACAATATTTACCGGTACAATGCCCTGAATACAGCTTTATTCCTTCAGTTTTTACAAAATCTATTAACGTATCAAGTTCAATAGTGTTCTCATGTTGCTTTGTAAATGGATTGGTATAATGCAATCCTCCAATATAGCTCCTTATCTTTTTACCTTTAAATATATTTTTTACACTTGCAATACTGTTATAAATCCCGTTATGAGAACACGAGTTGAAAATAACCAATTCCCCATCGTCTATAACGAGTATTCCTTCATGTTCAAAGTTATCTAGCGTGTAGTTTTTTCCTATTGCTTTATATAAAGTTTTATTAAAAGTAGGTTTTTTATAGTGAGTACTATTATTTCTGATAAAAGTAGTTTTTTCATCTATCTGCTGATTGCTTGATATTGTTTTTATCCGTTTTGTAGCAGCATCATTACATTTAATTCCAACGGATATTTTAAGTGGGCCTATGATTTTTGTAAAATATTTAGAGTCATATTTATCAAACAGCAAAATTTCGGCCCTTTTATTTACCTCAACAAATTTATTCAAGCCACCTGCATGGTCTATATGTGAATGAGATAAGATTAGAGTTTCTATCTGCTCTATATTACATTGCATTTTGTTAGCATTTTCATAGAACGTTTTATCAGGTCCTACATCAAGTAAAATATTGGAACTTCCAGTATATATTGCAATTGACAATCCATGTTTTGGCGTAAAATTACTTGATATTGAAGTATTTTCCAATAGCACTTTAATTTCTATCATAGATATCACTTTTATTTGAATTATATATGCCTGTCCGTTGAAAACAATATGGTTTAGTCATATATCGATGAACATGAAAAGCCTATTTTCCCCATCTTCCTTATAAATGTGGTTTGCTATTCTCCTGAATAGTATAGGATAATAAGCAAATGGTGTATTATTAATGGTAACTGCAATACTAACACTGTCAATATTTTTTCAGTCTATTTTTAAAGTATATGGCAACGTAACCTTGAAAAAATAATCTTTATCAAAATATATTCTTCATCACAAGAATATCATGCCCTATTATAAAACTTTTTATTGCTATAAATTTATAAATAGGTCAAACCCTTTGTAACGTTTATAGGTATTAAAAAAGTTTTACTATCCAGCATAATCGCAGCAAGGACCATATAGCGTTTTTGATAATAGGTGTTGAACAATGTATCATTCATTGGCATTATCCTGTTGTTGACATCAATTGGATAGTTGCCGATATACTTAATACAGTAACAAAGTCCACTATTTTTCTGAAATGTCATTTTGCAGAATATGCCTATAATGAGTAAAGTCGATAGTCATTCTGAACAAAGTGAAAAATCATGTCATTTTATAAAAACATAGATACTTCAGTCATTACATTCTTTTAAAAATGACAAAAAGTGACACTACCATAGAATAACAAAGAATTATACCTTACTCAACATAACAATGTAAAAAATATGTTTCATTATTTTCATACAGTCAGTGCTTACAATTAATATAATTTATATAAACTAACCAGTTGGTATTTAATCAACAAAAATGAAAATATAGTATAAAATAATATATAATAATTTGAATTGTAAATTTGTTAATGCTATACTCAATATAGAGCATTGATGTTGTATTATAATAATCAATAATATAAAATACTATGTAGTCATACAATAATAAGATTATATCGATAGGGAAGTGGCAAAATGGGTGATATTGAAAAATGGGAATATGATCAAAAAAAGATAACTGCAGATGAGGCAGCACGTTTTGTTAAATCGGGTTACAGGGTTTTTTATGGTGAATTTGTTTTGTTTCCTGAAGCTATTGATGAAGAGCTTGCAAAACGAGCTAACGAATTGCATGATGTTGATGTCCGTAGCGTATGTTACATGCGTGTTCCAAAAATTGTCGAAGCTGACCCAGAGCGAGAACATTTTATATTAAATGACTTTCATTTTGGAACTATCTCACGAAGATTGTATGATCAGCATCTTTGTAACTACATACCCATGACCTATCATCAGGGACCGCGGGTAACCAAAAAATATCTTGATTATGATATTGTTTTTTTAACGGTAGGCCCCATGGACCCGCGTGGTTATTTTAATTATGGTCTGGCAAACTCAGTAACATCGGCTGTTGTAACAAAAGCAAAAAAAATTGTTGTGGAAGTTAATGAGCATGTTCCGTATTGTCTGGGTGGCAATCAGGAATCAATTCATATATCACGTATTGACCATATTGTGGAAGGAAAAAATTTACCGTTGCCCCAGATACCTGCATTGGAGCCAACAGAAATTGATAAACAGATTGCAAAGCATCTTCTGGCCGAAATTGAAGATGGTTCATGTTTGCAGTTAGGAATAGGCGGATTGCCTAATATAGTAGGTCAGATGATTGCCGAAGGTGATTTCAAGGATTTAGGTGTTCATACCGAGATGCTTGTTGATTCTTACGTTGATTTATATCAGGCTGGAAGGGTTACCGGTTCCCGGAAAAATATCGATAAATATAAAATGAGCTATACCTTTGCAATGGGTACTGATAAATTATATGACTTTTTGCATCATAACCCCACATGTGCTTCCTACCCTGTCAATTATATAAATGATCCACGTATTATTGCACTTAATGATAAAGTAGTAGCGGTTAACAATGCCATTGAGGTTGACCTGTTCAGTCAGGTATCTTCTGAATCGGTGGGGATAATTCACAAGTCGGGTACGGGTGGCCAGCTTGATTTTATATTTGGTGCATTTGGTTCACATGGCGGCAAGGGATTTATTTGTTTGTCATCTACCTATCATGATAAACATGGGAATATAGTTTCACGAATTGTACCTACATTGCCCCAGGGGGCGATAGTTACTGTTCCACGGTCCATAGTACACTATGTGGTTACCGAATATGGAGCAGTGCAATTAAAAGGAAAATCAACATGGGAACGAGCAGAAGCACTTATAAGCATTGCTCATCCTGACTTTAGAGATGAATTAATTGAAAAAGCAACTGAAATGAATATATGGACCAGAACCAATAAGCTGGTATAACACAATCGCATCACCGTAATTGATGATGCGATTGATATTACTTTTTATTAACTAATACTTATCGTTGATAGAGCGTCTTTAATCTCATCCAGGATTGACGGATCATCTATCGTGGATGGTATGGCAAATGGCTTATTATCAGCAATTTTACGCATTGTTCCGCGTAATATCTTACCCGAGCGAGTTTTAGGCAGGCGCTGTACAACCAGTGTGGTTTTATAACATGCAACAGCACCAATCTGGTCTCGTACCATCTGTGCTAATTCAGATGTTATCTGCTCTTTGCTTTTTTTCACACCTTCTTTTAATACAACAAAGCCAACGGGGAGTTGTCCTTTGAAGCTATCCTCTGCACCAATAACCGCACATTCGGCAACATCAGGATGTTTGGAAATTACCTCTTCCATGGCGCCAGTTGAAAGTCGGTGTCCTGCAACGTTGATTACATCATCAATACGACCCATTATATACAGATAACCATCTTCATCAAAATAGCCGCCATCACCGGTAAAGTAATAGCCGTCAAAAATATCTAAATATGACTCTTTAAATTTTTCATCATTTTGCCACAGGGTTAGAAGTGTTCCGGGTGGTAGCGGAAGTTTGATAACAACAATCCCTTCTGTACCGTTTGGCAACACGGTTGCCTCTTCGTTGATGATCTGAACCTGGTAGCCGGGAACCGGTTTGGTGGGTGAACCTGCTTTAATGGGCAACAGCTCAATGCCAACACAGTTAGCAGCAATAGGCCAGCCTGTTTCGGTTTGCCACCAGTGGTCAATAACAGGTTTTTTCAAGAGATCTGTCGCCCAGTAATAGGTATCAGGATCTAAACGCTCCCCGGCTAAAAATAGATAGTTAAATTGTGACAGGTCATACTTTTTAAAATATTCGCCGTTAGGGTCCTCTTTTTTAATGGCTCTGAATGCAGTGGGAGCGGTAAA
>JAKPOE010000343.1 GCA_029548025.1 Spirochaetota bacterium | reverse complement strand
TTTTCCCTTCAGGATAAAATACGTATTGCACTGGAATTAGATGCATTGAAGATTGACTATATCGAAGGCGGCTGGCCAGGATCCAATCCAAAGGATAATCTTTTCTTTAGTGAAATCCGTAGCGCTTCTATAAACCATGCTAAAATTGCAGCCTTTGGTTCCACCAAACGTCCTAAAATGAAATTAGCCGAAGATGAACTTTTACAAAATCTTATCCAATCCAATGCTCATACCCTGACCATTGTAGCAAAATCATGGGATTTTCATGTTACTGACGCACTCAACATAACGCTGGAAGAAAATTTAAACATGGTGTATGAAACCATTGCCTATTGCAAGGATAAGGGATTTGAGGTCTTTTTAGATGCCGAGCATTTTTATGATGGTTTTAAAGCCAACAGCGATTATGCTATGAAGGTTTTAGAAAGTGCAAAAAAAGCTGGTGTTGATATGCTGGTACTATGCGACACTAACGGCGGCACTCTGACTCATGAAATAAGCTCCATTACACAAACTGTCTGTTCATCATTTACAACACCTATTGGTGTGCACCACCACAATGACGCAGGAGTAGCCGTAGCTAATGGAATTGCAGCAATAATAAATGGAGCAATCTCGGTCCAGGGTACAATAAACGGTTACGGTGAACGTTGCGGCAACTGTGATCTTACCACACTGATACCAAATATTGTATTAAAGTTAGGCTACCATTGTAATGCAGAAAGCGCTCTAGAGCATCTTACCGAAACAAGCCGCTATATCAGTGAAATAGCAAATTTAGCTCATAATGAGCATGCTCCGTATGTTGGCGACAATGCTTTTGCCCATAAAGGCGGCATCCACGTATCAGCATTAAAACATAACACTGCAACCTATGAGCATATCAATCCGGAATTAGTAGGAAACAGACGAAAGGTTATCATTTCTGAGTTAGCAGGCAAAAGCAATATTCAGGTTAAGGCTAAAGAACTGGGGATTTCTCTAAGCAAAATTCAATTATCAGAAACAATACTTCGCCGCATAAAAATTTTAGAAGATCAGGGATTTCAGTTTGAAGCTGCCGAGGGATCATTTGAACTATTAATACGAAAAAGCAATGGTGAATATACCCCTTTCTTTACACTGAAGGGCTTCAGAGTAATAACCGAGAAAAATGAATCAGGAAAAGTAACCTGTGAAGCAACAATCAAGGTTGAGGTTGATGGGCAGATTGAGCATACGGCAGCTAACGGCAATGGACCAGTTCAGGCGCTTGACAATGCACTGCGAAAAGCACTGGAAGGCTTTTATCCTGAAATAAACGAATTACAACTTTCCGATTATAAAGTCAGGGTTCTTGATGAAAAAGAAGGCACTGGTTCGCCTGTACGTGTACTCATTGATCATAAACGGCATGTGGATCACTGGGGTACAGTAGGTGTATCAACCAATATTATCGAAGCCTCATGGCAGGCATTGGTTGATGGTATTGAATATATGCTCCTTAAAACAAGAAACAATACAGCACATTAATATACAGGATATTACCATTATAATGAACTCTCAGCCTATAGGTATCTTTGATTCCGGGATAGGGGGGCTTACTGTTTGTAAAGCCATCCATGAAATGCTGCCAGGTGAAAACTTACTATACTTTGGTGATACTGCCCGCTTCCCTTATGGTACACGTTCCCCTGAAACGCTGATACGCTATGCACGTCAGATAACTGCATATCTTTTATCGCGCAATGTTAAAATGATTGTCATTGCATGCAATACATCTTCCGCAGCAGCATTGCCCATACTGGAACAGGAAAACACCATCCCTATCATTGGAGTTATCAATGCCGGTGCACGAGCAGCCTGCAGAAGAGTGTACAATAACATAATAGGTGTTATTGGCACACGCGCAACGGTAAAAAGTGGATCATACCAGAAGGCAATTCATGCAATAAAACCGGAAGTGAAGGTAATCCAGCAGCAGGCAACTCTGCTGGTATCTCTTATTGAAGAAGGCTGGGTAGACGACGAGGTAACAAAATTAACCATTAAAAAATATCTTCAGCATATGATCGATGAAAAAACAAAAACGGTAATTTTAGGCTGTACTCACTTCCCAATTTTGAAAGAAACAATCCGCACGGTATATCCTCAATTAGATTTAGTTGATACCAGCGAAGAAATAGCACGTGAAGTAAAAGAAATTTTAGTAAAAAAAAATCTTGCAAATAATTCGTTATCAGGCAAAATAGAGCTCTATGCATCGGATATCACCGATACCATGCACTATTTAAAATCATTATTCTTCAGCAACGATGATGTCCCGGTAGAAAAACTTACTATAGGATAGTTCCACGATGAAACAACTCCTCATTTTTGTATTCACCACAATAGTGGTAACCTCCAATGCATTAGCATGGGAAACCTTTGACAGGGTCATAGCTGTTGTTAACGATACCGCCATTATTCAAAGCGAGTTATTACGCCGCTACCAGATGGTAACCCGGAAAGAGTCACCCAAAAAGCCTGAAGAATTAAACACCATACTGGATAATCTCATAGAACGAGCACTCATAGAGCAGGAAGCAAATGAACAATCTGTCATAATCAGTGAAGAAAAGGTGATGTCACATATAGCCAGTATTATGAAAACACAAAAAATAGCTACACTTGATGCATTTAAAAAGATAATTGAATCAAAAGAAGGTATTTCATTTAATGAGTATAAAGAAGAAATCAGACATAATATGCTTACCGAGATGCTTGTTTCGCTTGCCATTGGAGTTTCGCCCCCATCACGCGAAGAAGCCTATCAGTGGTATAAAGAAAATAAATACAAATTGGGTAATGAAGTTCATATCAAGCAGATTGTGATTCATCCAA
>JAKPOE010000342.1 GCA_029548025.1 Spirochaetota bacterium | reverse complement strand
AGTACAGGATGCGGTTAAACTGTTTTGCTGTGTCATACACCGCTGTCATGTTGCCATTGGCATCGTATTTTTTTACTCTTACTTTCTTTTGTTGGGCGACAAAAGAAAGTATGCAAAGAAAAACGCCTTTTTCATTGCTATAGATATATCCGTTCCACGGCGGGCGCACAACGGGCTTCCTCGCCTGCCTTGACAACGATGTCGTGTAGTGTTGTCTACGGCAGGCTGCCCTATCATGCACCCGCATCCTACTGCGCCGGGCGTCCCTGCCCGGCTGCCGTATGCTTTGAATATATTTTTCTCATACTCTATTGAAACCTTAACTATAAATAATCATTTCTATATTTATCTTCTATCATTTCAATTCCATTGATATTACCACCAAAAGTCCACGATATCGTTCAATGAACTGTTTTATTCCATATTTATTTTTGAGTTACATCACAAGCTAATTTATGAGAAAGGAACTCTTCAAAACTTTTGCACGTTTATATATATTACTTTTACCATATTTAATAAATTTGCGTGGATATGTTCCTTCGTTACTATTATTACTTTCCAGTTTAACCAATTCAAACCAAACTTCATCATTATTATTAAAATGCATATACATCTCACCTTTATACCATTTTGCTGAAAACTCCCCCTTATCATTTATAACTGCATCAATACTATACTTAAATTTAATTTTGTAATCTGGATATTCTCCTACTATGTCAATAATACTAACCTCCCATGCAATATCATGTAAAACAGCTATTTCATCACTAATTTTTTTCAATCTGCCAGAAGGATAAATTTTTATATAATCATATGTACCATCAACTAGCCCATATTTTTTAATAACGTTTATATATGTAACATAAGAATCAACTAATATCCACTCATCATATATTAAATTTATACTTTTGTTTTGATAAGTGCTACCAGTAAAAATTATAAAAGTTGTTAAATATATTACAAAGTTTTTCATAAAATTGTCTATTCCTCCTTTCTCCTTATTATTATTGCATCAATCCTATTCACAGGCCTGTTAATAGGATTAGAACCATTATATGGGTCCCATATGAAATTGCCAGCCATGTCCCCGTGTTGGTAATGCCCTATTAAATTAGTGTTGCCACTTATCATTTGATTAAAGCTGGGAACACATCTTATTGTTGCTGTAGTATCCTTTGGCATTTTATTTCCTACACCCCTTTTATAGGTTATATCCAATTTATTTACATCAACTCCTAATCTAGTCAGTGCATCTTTTATTACTGCAACTGCATCATTTACATAATAATCTTCTTCTATTGCTTTTGACTTCACTAACGCTTTTGTCGCATCATTAATTTGTTCTGGAGTCAAATTTTTTCCAGCATAATTTTCTGCTATAGATTGTAGCGAACGATATAGGCAAGCACTATTTCCTGCAGGATTTAATCTGCTATCGTTTTGTCTCACTCGTGAGGAAATTAATTGACTACTATTATTCGCTGTTGAATTTTCTTTTTGTCTTTTTACATCTATCAAACTAACCCATGGGTATCCAATTAACTTTCCATCGGGGTCCACAAACTTTACTGGATTTAATCCGCCATAACAATATACGTTTATATTAATAGAATTATACACTCCTCCCATTCCTGGTAATTTTCCACTAGCGTCATTGAATATGTACCAATAGAAATCATGCTCCGTGTCGTAATCGTTAGGTTTTGGTATATATTTCTCTAACGCCGGATCTGCACTTATCCATCTACTCATCCGTGCATCGTAGTACCGTGCTCCAAAGTAATACAAGCCTGTTTCCGCATCCAATTCCTTGCCGGTGAATTTATACGGCGTTGTATAGCCATCACTGACTGCTTTATCCTCCACCCATGTTTCTCCGTAGGGCAGATACTCAATGCGCTCGTGGTAGCTTCCCTGCTGGGTGGTGAGTACACTGCTTGAACCTAAGTGGTCGCTGGCGTAAAAATAGGTTGCAGGATTCTTTTCTTCGGTATGTTTCACCACGCTTGCCACCCGTGTGTTGCCCACAAAGATATGGTTGCTCACTATCGGTGCTGTTGTTTGTGGTGCCCCGCTTTCGACATAGCCGGTATCAATATAGATACTCTTCCCATACGGTCCATCCTTAATAATGCGCATCCCTTTTGCATCGTAGGCATAGCTGGTGGCTACACTTGTTCCGCTGGTGGTGTCCACTGTCTTTGTGAGTCTATTATCATCATCCCAGTACAGGATGCGGTGAAACTGTTTTGCTGTGTCGTAGACTGCGGTCATGTTGCCATTGGCATCGTAACGATAGGTCAGGTTGTCATTGATGCCTGCTACCGCATGCGGCCTGCTTTCTGCATAGCTGTAATGGTAGCTATAGGTTAGGTTGGGGTCATTCTCGCCGGCTATTTTCACCGTCTGCAACTTTTGTACTATGGTACCGATGCTGCTGTACTGCAGTGTGCTGGTGTAGCTATTCACGGTATTTCCATTCTCTTTGATGCTGCCATCTGCCTGCGTCAGGCGAT
>JAKPOE010000326.1 GCA_029548025.1 Spirochaetota bacterium | reverse complement strand
GATAACTTCAACGCGATGCAGTGCATGTGCCATTGGGCCAGGTTTAGGTAGAAGTATTTTTTCAGCAGCCGTTGTTAAGTCAGCAATTGCCATAGTGAAAGAACGCGCTATCCCTGCCATCATTGACGGCGACGGCTTGTTTCACTGCGCCATGTTACATGAGAATTTTTCCCCGGACAAAACATGTATTATTACACCACATTTTAAAGAGGCATCTAGATTGTTGAATGTACCTGTAGACGATATAAAACAGGATCGTTTATCCTTTGCTGAAAAATTGGCAGGTGCAACAGGCGCAATAACAGTATTAAAGGGTCCAGCTTCAATTGTTTCTGATGGAGTGCATACCACCATTAATACCACCGGAAATCCTGCGCTTGCAACGGGTGGTTCCGGAGATGTTCTTGCAGGGATTATTGGTTCGTTGCTTGCTAACAGGATTACCCCTCTTGTTGCTGCATCGTTAGGCGTATATATACATGGCAAAGCTGCTGATATATATTGTGATGATTCAGGTTATACCATAATGCAGGCTGGCGATATAATCCAAAATATAAGGAAAGCATATGGGTGTTTACCATGGATGTGAGATTGTGTAATAACATGGTATTATGCTGATAGCTTTTTTCCCGATAAGTAAAAAAATACATACACTGCCCAAAAGCAAGTCACAAAAATATTGGCAATAAATTGATAATTGATGTTGACAAAATAATAATAGTTTTGTACAAAACTAATTATCGATGTTGAGAATATCATAATGATACATGAAAAGAATTTTTTATATCATTTATCGCAAATACGTCAAAAGCTGTTTTTTTATTTAGAAAAACAGATGGCGCATCACGGCATTCATGATATAGCTCCGTCATATGGTGATATTTTATATGTTCTGGATAAAAAAGGGGTGTTGACATTACAGCAGTTAGCCTCATTAACCATGAAGGATAAATCAACAGTATCATCGGTTGTAACCAGGCTTGAGAGGTTAGGATACATACAGAAAAAAATAAGTAACGATGATAAACGTTTAACCTTAATAAGTATAACACGTAAAGGGAAAAAGTATAAACCAGTGTTATTAGAACTATCCCGTGCAATGAACAAAAAATGTTTTTATGGTATCAGTAAGGATGAAAAAGTAATGCTTTTTAATATATTACAGAAGATATATGAAAATGTAGACAGGTTGTAATTACAATTTTTTGTATTAATAAATTGTTGGATCACTGATGATGTTTCCAATGTATTGTTTTGATTTCATGATGGCCGGTTTATGGCTGCTCATAGGGGATGAAAAGTATACAAACCGGAACAAATGCTCCCCTCGCCTTGCGAAGGAGAGGGGCCGGGGGTGAGGTTAATATTTCTATGTTGGTAAGAGTGGTAATACATGTTGATAGCAACAATGTATGATGATGTAACCCAGATTAAGATGTCACGCGAAGTGGATGGGAAGGGTATTTATTGGGTTGCAGCGTATTTA
>JAKPOE010000323.1 GCA_029548025.1 Spirochaetota bacterium | reverse complement strand
TCTGCAAGAGGGTCCTCTGATTCTCCTGTACTATGGTGAAGTTCATTGATTGTAGGTATAACACAACGGCGTATGGGGTCGCCATAATTATTCCTATCGATAAGGCTTGCATAATACGGTGTTATTGCCATTGGCAACTGACATTGCTTGGCTGTCAATGCCATAATTTCATCTGGCGATAGTTCTATAAAACTTGATAAATGTTCATAGGTGCGAATTCTATTAGCTATCTGCCAGCGCCAATCATTCCACTGAGAGTCATTTACAGCAGGATAATACAGTTTTCTAAATATTCGCGCCTTTGCATTGATTGACCTGGAAACAATTTGCTTATTTAAGATGGTTACAACGTTTGAATTGGTAAAAGCTGACGATGGAGGCTCATCAGTATTTGAGGCGGAACAACCCGGAGGCTCCTGATTTTCGGTATTCGGCAGTGATTCAATTGCTTCCATTTATATGTTCCCTCACTTATTCATGTGATTATATGTATAAAAATTCACTTAGTTCTTCCCATTATAAAAAAAGTAATTTGTCAAGTAAAATACCGTATTATGTCACAAAAAAATAAAAAATATTTTCTATAAAAAAATTCATATTATTTCCATCGGCGTATTGTTACAAAAATAAAACTTAATAAAGAACAAATATATAGCTTGTAAAGAAAAAAACAAAATTTACCAAAAAAAATTAATATTTTTTACAGCTTCTGATGGGTATTATAATAAATAAAGGCAATAAAAAAAGCATCCCTGCTTTCACAGGGATGAGCGTCCAAGAGGTCTCCCATTGTAAGGACTTAACTCTGGGATCCGTAAAAAATGGAGGATCGGCAATTATGGAAGTATTGCATTCCAAATTACACTGCTACTTGCCTGCATTTAAACATTGCAGGTAATAGCGCAGAAGTTACAGTATAATTTATAGCACATATCAATATAGGCAACAATATTTTTTAATATATTTATAAAAATTTTTATATATTTATTTGTTATCATTACCCGGTAAAGGGAAGAAGCTTCTAAAAAAATTAAAATTAATTCATTAAAAAATATAACACATTCGATATTAATGATACGACATATATATTTTACAGGATTGATATATGGTAAAACCTGTTATATTGGATTTTGACATTGTAACACACAATCAGAATAGTGCACGGCAGTCTGAGCCTGAGCAATCGTTTATATCATTTTTAGATGGGATTTTACAAAAAAAAGAGGTAGAAGAAACTGTCAACAGCAAAAATGTCATTACTGAATTTGAAGAATCTAACCATACAAAAAATGACAACCAGGATAAATATTTTGCTGATATGGCAAATAAAAATGAATTAAGCACTGAGAAAGCTGCCAAACATGTATCCAGTTTTAATGATAGACGTTTGGAAAAAGAAAAGGCTGATAAGGAAAAGCTACAATTGCACAATGAAGCACTTTCCCAATTTTTAACAATTTCAAATAGCAATACGATAAATAGCAGGGCAACACTCACAAAAAATAAGGATAATCCTGTAAGGATGCCTTACAGGGATATGAATATATCACCAAGAAGATTACTCCATGGATTGGATACCTCATCTGCACAACGTAACAATACCAGTACCAATGACCTTTTTAGCACAAATACTCTATCAGGTACTAAAACAGGTAATTCGCAATCACTGCATAAGGTGATTGAGAATATGCAGAAAATAATTAATGATGAAATGGTAAACAATAGTAAAAGAGGTGATATAAAAAAGCTCATTGCGAATCTCGTAACGATTCAAAAAGCTGATCCTAAAACCATGCAACAAGGGCTCATTGCAAGGCAGCGATTAGAATATAATGAACTATCAAACACTAAAAAATCTGAGAAAAAAAACTCTGGTGTTACACAAAAATTTGTAGATAATAATGCACCTTTAAAAAATGCTAAAAATCATGTTACAGTTTTTATCAATGCTGTACGCCATAAAGAAGCACATGAAGATTTGCCAAAAACAAAGGATGTAAAAGCATCAACTGCAGAACAACATGAAACATTTAATAATGTAAACGCACGAAATGGGGTTGCTTCCCAAAGCTCAGTGCAAAACGTAGCGCATGAAAAAGTCATAAACAATTCTGATTTGATGCAGCTTTTACAAAAAGCCAGGATAATGCAGGATGGTGAGAAGACCAATCTGTCATTGAAAATGTATCCTGAAAGTTTAGGACGATTACATATTCAGTTAGGATTGGAGCAGGGAATTGTAAACGGGCGTTTTACCGTTGAGAGCGAGCAGGCGCGACAACAACTGATGCAGCAGCTTGACGTTGTACGGTATGAACTGGAGCAAAGTGGTGTCCATGTTGGTGGTTTTGAGGTACATGTGAGGGATCAGAGACAAACCGAAATTTTTCAACATGCTGAAGCTATTCCTTTAACACAAAATGCTGAATATGAAGAACAGATGAGCCGATATAGTTATCATGATGGTATGCTGGATATAATAATTTAAGGAGAATGACAATGCCGGAACCATTACGAATGTCAGGCGAAGATGTTGCAAAGGCGCAACTGCAGGCTAATGAGGTTAATGCTACACTGAAGGCTAAAAAGGGTAAATTGCCTGCCGAGCTTGATAAGGATTCATTTTTGAAGTTGCTTGTTGCTGAACTACGGCATCAGGACCCAACACAGCCAATGAATGACCGAGAATTTATAAGTCAGATGGCACAGTTCTCTTCACTGGAACAGATGAGTAATA
>JAKPOE010000321.1 GCA_029548025.1 Spirochaetota bacterium | reverse complement strand
TTCATATATGCAACTTCTTTGCCCATTGCTTTTGCTAACCCGGTAAAGATTGTAGTTTTTCCGGCGCTTCTTCGTGTACAAGCAAATACTATTTTATTCATAATATACCTCGCTTACGATTTAGAAATAATTATCCTGACGTCTACTGCTTTAAGCCCTTTGCCCTGCTCGTAAACGACAACAGGATTAATCTCGATATCAGTGATTCGCGGTATCTTCCTGATGATAGTTGCAACTTTAATTATTGTGTCAACAACAATATCAATATCTTTTTGCTCTTCACCGCGAACTCCAAGGAGCAATGGATATGATCTGATTTCAGATAGCATTGAACGTGCTTCTTTTTTGTTAAGGGTTGCAGCTCTAAAGGCAACATCCTTCATAACTTCAACATAGATACCACCCAATCCACACATAACGATTGGCCCAAGCTGTGGATCTCTGCGTGCACCAACAATGAGTTCAACACCTTTCTGAACCATTTCGCATACTTCAATACCGTCTATAACAGCATCTTCCTTGTATGCCCTACAGTTCTTCATTATAGCTTCATATGCATCCATTACTTCCTGTTTATTTAATATGTCTAATGCTACGCCACCAGCATCAGATTTATGTAAAATATCACGAGAAACAACCTTCATAACAACAGGATACCCTATCTGCTCAGCCAGCCGCACGCATTCATCAATTGATTTACCAATACCTGCGCCTGGTATCATGACACCAGAAGCTTTCATTACTTCCTGTCCTTCATTAGCAAGCAGGAATGTTCTGCCATCGGCAATTGCTCCATCAATGATTTTATTAATTGTGTTAATATCCATATCTACATCATCCACTCTATCATCGCGTTCCGCTAACATGGTTGTATATCTATATAATGCACCCATACAGGAAACAGCTTCATAAACATCCGGAAATACAGGGACATTCATCTTCCTGAGCTGTACAATTGCATCTTCAACTGATCTACCACCTACAACGGCATATGCAACGGGTTTTCCACTTGCCAGATGCTTGCCATATGTATCACGAATCATTGGCGCTAAGTTCTCGGCATCAAATGTTGCTGTTTCACAATAAAGGGCTAACGTTGCATTCATATCTTCGGAACGGGTAGGTGCACTGAGAGCTAAATCATAATCTGCAGCTTTAGCACCACCGGTAATATCAACTGGATTTTTTGTGGAACCAAATTCTGGTGTTGCAGGCCCAAAAACTTCTTTTAGTACAAGCTGATCATCATATAAATCAACACCATATTTTTCGCATGCATCTGTTGCCATAACACCAATTCCACCGCCATTGGTAACAATAACCGTATTTTTGCCTTTTGGACGAGGCGAATAAGCCAAAAATTTGCACCAGTTGAATGCTTCCTGTAAATTTTCTGCTCTAAGCAATCCTGATTGTCGTGCAATAGCATCAAAGATTTCATCTGAACCAGCCAATGACCCGGTATGTGATGCTGCAGCCATTGCACCACGTTTTGAACGTCCTGATTTTAACACTACGATTGGTTTTAGCTTTGTTGCTTCACGAACAGCTTCAATAAAACGTTCGCCTTCTTTAATACCTTCAATATACATAAGAATGACTTTTGTTTCCTGATCGCGCATAACAAATTCCAGACAATCAGCTTCATCAATGTCGGCTTTGTTGCCTATTGATACAATAGCAGATAATCCCATATTTTCAACAGCAGTTTTCCCAATCATTGCAATTCCCAGTGCGCCGCTCTGGGTCAATATAGCAACATTCCCACGTAAAATCTCTGTAGCTGAAAATGTTGAGTTGTAATTGCCCGATGCAGAGTAGACTCCAAAAATGTTAGGACCTAAAATACGTGTTCCTTTTGAACGCGCATATTCTACAATCTTATGCTCAAGTTCAACCTCACCAATTTCTGAAAATCCCGAGGTAATAATCTGCACATGTTTTACACCCTTGTCTGCGCACTCTTTGACTGCGTCAAAGGTTAATTTTGCAGGAACACAAATAGTTGCTACATCAATTTCATCCTTAATATCCGAAATACTTGGGTAACAATCTACACCTAATATTGCACCCCCTTTGGGATTTATAGGGTAGATCCTGCCTTTAAAACCACCCTGTATGATATTACGGGTGATACTGTACCCAATCTTGCCTGGTTGTGACGAAGCACCAACTACTGCGACACTTTTGGGTTGGAATAAAGTAACAATACTAGAATTTTTTGATTTCATTGTTCATCTCCCCTGAATTCCATCTTCAATTCGTATACTCCTGCACTACTCCTCTTTTCTATGTTAAACCCCATTTTTTCAAAAAGATGCAGCATTGGCTTGTTTTCAACAAGCACCTCTGCAGTGAATCCCAGCAAACCATTTCTTTTAGCTATCAGTGTTAAATATGATAGCAATACCTGACCAATACCTTTATATTGATAATCATCACGCACAGCAAATGCTACTTCTGCCCAGTGTTGATATTCCTGTATACCGTACTGACCAACGCCGACCACAACTTCTTTCCCATTCTGCTCAACAACAGCTAAAATTACCAGCTCTTTGGTATAATCAATGACAACCATCTCCTGTAAACGCTCATGTGGCATATCTTTTCGTGTTGAAATAAAACGCCTGTAGAGGCTCTGGTCGGATAGTGAGTAAAAAAAGTCCTTTAATAGTTCTTCATCGCTGATCTTGGCAGGTCGTAAAAATAACTTTATACCTGTCTTTGTTGTACGGAATGTCTCAAGATGCTCAGGGTATTCACCCTTCTTGCCCGGGATAAATGCCTGATCTCTGTAAATAAGACCATCTTTCTTGGCTTCTTCTATAAGCCACGGCCTGAACTTTGGATGAGCTATTGCAATCAGATCCATTGCACGCTCCCTAATGTTTTTGCCATGGATATAAGCTATCCCATATTCTGTTACCACGTAATGAACATCACCACGATTCAGGGTAATCCCTGCTCCTTCAGGTATAAAAGGCACAATTCGTGAAGTCTGTTCATCTTCTGTGGTTGAACGTAATGCAAGGATGCTTTTGCCGCCAGGAGCAAGTATAGCACCTCGCATAAAGTCAGCCTGTCCACCGATACCGCTAAAAAAACTTTTCCCCAGCGATTCAGCAGTAGCCTGACCGGTTAAATCTATTTGCAGTGCAGCATTAATTGCAGTCATCCTGCGTTGCTGCGCAATGATGAGCGGATTATTGGTGTAATCAATTGTTTTAAACTCAATAGATGGATTGTCATGAATATATTCGTAGGTAGGTTTTGTGCCCATGCAAAATGATGCAATGGTTTTGCCCCGGTCAACTGTCTTCTCAGAATTGGTAACAACGCCTGCCTTCATCAATTCGACAATGCCATCAGAAATAAGTTCGGTATGAACACCAAGGTTTTTTTTGCCTATCAGATGTTTCAGGATAGCATTAGGCATTCTTCCATATCCAACCTGAATGGTGTCACCATCTTGAATGATAAGTGAAACATATTTCCCAATGCGGTTTGAAATGTCATCTGAATCTTTGGTTGTGAATTCTAATATTTCTTCATCATGGGGTACAATAAAATCAACATCCTTTATATGTATAAATGCATCGCCATGAACGCGAGGCATTTGCTTGTTAACCTGGACAACAACAAGCCGTGCACTTTCTACGGCAGTTTTTACAATATCAACACTAACGCCCAGGCTTAAATAACCATGTTCGTCGGGGTATGAAGTCTGAACCAGTGCAACGTCTATGTCAATTATTCCATTTCGTAACAACTGGGGAACACGTGATAAAAATATTGGGGTGTAATCGGCTATTCCCTTATTTACAGCATTGCGGGTGTTCATGCCAATAAAAAAAGAATTATGTCTGAAATTTTGTTTAAACTTTTCATCGGCATACGGTGCCACACCAAGTGTCCATACATGAATCACCTCAGTGTCAAAAAAAGCTTTAGGATACGACTTTACATATTCAACAAGAGCATTCACTAAATATTGAGGTTCACTGCATGCTGTACCTATGAAGATTCTGTCACCACGGTTAATATGACTGAATATCTTCTCCTCTGGAAGAAATTTCTCAGGGTAAATTCTTTTATAATCTTCCAGTTTTGCAGTATTCTGCTCCATACGCCCCCTTTCAATCTGCTATGTATAAAAAATAACAGATTGTATATAAAATATTTTAGCCATTAATTCTGTCAATTCAAATTTTTATAGTAAATAAAATATAATAATCAGTATGGTCAATATTTGATTATTATATTAATAATCTATCTATCATTTTTTGACATGTCAAGGAATAATTAATAAAGGCTTTGAAATGAAGCAATAGCACGGTATAATGTTTTTATGTTGACGAAAATGAATGATATACAGATATTCGTCAGGTTAATGGCTGGTAATTAAATATGCGGTTGAAATTGTTTATATTGTTATTTTGTATTGTGGCGATAGTTATCTCATATTTTTATGCGCCGCTGGTATATTACACCTATTTGAAATTATATTATCAGAAGATTTGCAAAATCGATGAAGTAGCTTTTACCAATAAAGTAAAGGATTTATATTTATCAAAACAATACGATGTTCTGCAACAATATCTTGAGCATGGCGCGGTACTGTATCCAGCAAATAAAACAATAAAAAAATATAACGGATTGTACCTGATTGATAATGGAGATGTACGGGGAGCTTTTATACTTATTGCATTGGATGCAATTCCTGATGATGCAAATACATTGGGAAAGATTATAACAGTCCTTGATGATAATAAATCGTATCAAGAACTACTCATGATCGTTCATAAAAAGGGAATAAAGACTGCTGCTATAGAATTCCTATATGGGAAAGCTTTGTGTGCAACAGGGATATATCATCAAGCACTATCGCACTTAAAAAAAGCCTACACTCATGGTATTGTAGAAGCTGATTACTACATTGGGATGTGCTACCATCATCTAAGGGATTATAACAATGCTCTGATATGGTATAAAAAGGCATTAGCGCGCAAACCTGGTACTGTAGAATATATAAAAAGCATTGCAACAGTATATCAGCAGAAAGGAGATTATACATCATCAACAAAATATATCATGAGGTTGCAGCATTAATGATCAATGGGGTGTTTGCAAAAGCTATGCTGTGCTGTACTCACTCAAATGAGACGAAACTATGTGGCGGATGTTATCCTGAGCCATGATCCATGAATATCTTGATTCAGGATAAAGCCCGGAATGACTGGAGCAGCAAAAAGGATTACGGGTTAAGCCTGGAATAACATTGAGGAATAATTCTATTTTTGGTGGGGGAAGCTATGAAGCATGAACTTGATTATTTTTTTCATCCTGATGGAGTGGCAATTATAGGTGCCAGTGGGATTGCTGGATCAGATGGTTTTTATATTCTGCGCAATGTTTGTGCTGGTTATACAGGCAAAGTGTATCCGGTAAACCCTAAATATCAGGAGCTACTGGGTATCCCGTGTTATCCTGATATTGAGTCAATTCCTGACAGAGTTGAATGTTTAATCTATTTTATACCGGCACGCTTTATTCTGGATATCATCAGAAGAAGTGCAGCAAAGGGGATTAAGGCAATTATCATTGAATCGGCAGGATTTGCAGAGGCAGGCAAAGAAGGAGCCAAATTGCAGAAAGATGCGGTAGAACTGGCGCATAGCCTTGGCATACGGTTGTGGGGGCCCAACTGTATGGGATATTTAGATGGACATACCCGGAATGTTTTTTCATTTGTCCATTCTGAAAAGTGGAAAACAATGATGTATCCGGGTGACGTGACGCTTATAGTGCAAAGTGGCATGCTTTCGGCAGGTTTTTTAATGTCGGTACTGGAACGTGATGCAATAGGTATTAGCAAGGTATGTTCTATTGGGAATAAATGTGATGTCAATGAAATCGATCTGTTAGAGTATTTTGTTCAGGATGATACAACAGGAGCGATTGGTTGCTATCTGGAATCAATTGTTGATGGGAAAAAACTGTTAAAAATAGCACAAAGTACCAGCAAACCAATCGTTATACTTAAATCAGGGAGAAGTGAACAGGGAAAAAAGGCTGCTATGAGCCATACAGCCAGTCTGGCAGGCAATACTATGGTTGTATCAGGAGCTTTTAAACAGGCTGGAATAGTGCAGGTTGTTGATCTGTATGAGTTAATTGATATTGTTAAAGCTTTTTCATATATCAAGAACTATCGCCCGGACAAAAATAAAGGTGTTGCAGTGATGACATTTTCAGGCGGTGCCGGTATTGTGACAACTGATTTATTGGCTGATTATGCTATACCCATAGCACAACCTCAAGAAGCGACATTGCAAAAAGTTCAAAAACTATATCCTTCATGGATGAGCGCTTCGCACCCGCTTGATCTATGGCCTGCTATTGAACAGAATGGCTCGGAAAAAGTTTATACGTCTGTAGCAAAAGCCCTTATGGAAGATGAAAGGGTTGATTCTATCATCATTGAATGCTTTGCAACCCAGCATTCGGATCCATCGTTCTGGGGTGAGATAGGCAATATGGTAAAACAATCCAAAAAGCCAGTGCTTGCATGGGCAGTTGGTGAGAAGATAATGGTTGAACAATATAAAAAACATGCCGAAGCCAGCGGTATACCTTTTTTTGGTGAGATTGGACGGTGTGTACAGATATTCAAGGCGCTGAGGTTTCATTTCAATAAGCGAGGGAGCATATAAAAAAATCCCGGGATTAACCCGGGATTTTTCTATGCATTGTCAGCGTGTTCTACTAAGGGATTTCAATATAATAGCCATCAGTAATGACAAGAGGTTCAACCTGTCCATAGTATGATGTTGATGTTGTTTGCGCACCTACGTTGTGCCCTGATGGATTTGTATAAGATGAAAGTATCAGATGATCGGGAGCATTTGCTGTGGCTGTTACCGCACCTATGTAGCTTCTCCAGTAATCGGATGTATCGGTAGCCCTATCGAAGCCGAAGGTGTTAACAATCTGGTTGGCTATTTTTTCATCAGCACCTGTACCAAATAAGCCTTCAATATCGATGATGAAGGCACCAAAACCTCCAGCCTCATCACGAACCATATTTTTTACTGAGGTATACAGTGAGTTAGCACACTGTGTCACCAGATTGGCTGGTATGGTTGCAACAACCATGGTTTTCCCTGAAAAATAATTGGCATACCAGCAGGTACCCGAGCAGTGGTTGCCACGTCCGGTAATGAGATAGTTTGCATAATCAAGCTGGTACATGTTAACGTAAGCATTAACGCGATAATACGCTTTGAGATAATTAAAAACATCCGCTGCGGCATTAAGATATTGCCGGTAGGCTGTCTCATTTGCAGCTGTTGGCTTTAATACCGCTCCGCCCGCAGCAGCAAAATTATTCGTTGCGTTATAGGCAGTATCAATATCTTCGGTTAGGATGCCAGGCAGTCCATTACTAAGTCGTGTTGGATTCATCCTTTTAGGTGTTGTTTGAATGAACCAAATCTTGTTGTATTCTATTGGGATTTCGCTTACATACATGGTGTTGTGGCGGATGTTAAATCCGTTATCAACAGCCATGCCACTGTGGCTCCAATAGCAGCCCAGTATTGCCAATAAATCCATAATAAAACCAGGGCTTGTTGAAAGAACTACATCACCTTTATTGGCATTAATGCTCATAGGTACATATACCCATTCAGCAAAAATGGTGGAACTGGTAAACAGCAAAACCAGCACAAGACATACTTTTGTAAAAAGTTTCATATAACCCCCAAACTTATAATTAAATTAATAAATGAACGGGATATAAGAGTCGATGGCAAATTGAGTGATTGCTCACTCAACACTATTCATTGGATACACTATAAAGACATTGTCAGAAAAAGTCAAGTGTTAAATACCATATGGTCGGTATTTTTTTATATTTTATAGTTAAGTAATTATTGAGCAGATTGGATGACATATATTTTCATAGAGTGGTTTCTATATTTTTTTTGTTGTGACTAAAAAAGATGTTGAATCAGATGCATATATTACTCATTCTATACTGTACTATTCAATAACGTGGCATTGATGAGAGGGATGAAAATGAAACCAGCCTTACCCTGATAATCCTTTTTACAGAGGACGGTTGCCAATTATGTCAAAGTTAGGTGCTTGAAGTATGGTCTATAATTAATTCTAATTTTTTGGGAGATACATAATGAAAAAAAAAGTTATAGTGTATTATAGTTACATTGTTGCTATCCCAATTTTTTTACTATCATTTTTACTATCATGTGCAACCATGAATACTGGTGATACCAGGCTTATTGACCAGCTTAAAGCTGAAAACAGGGTTTGTTCGCAAAACCTGAATCTTTTTATGCGTGAAAATGATGTGCTTAAAGCTGAAAATGCTAAATATAAAAAAGAAAATAATGCTTTGCGCTCTTCAAATACTCTATTGAAATCGGATATCGGTGCATTGCAGACCAGGTATAAAAATGATATTGCCATGTGGGATGAACGCTATAATACACTGCAACAAAAATATGATGTATTTGTTAAACAGAGCGATGCAAAGGTGCAGGAATTGACGGCACTAAATAAAACGTTAGAAAAAAGGATGGCAGATGAGATAGCGCGGTTAAATGAGGTAATACGCAAACAGGAAGTTGACTTTATTAAAGAAAAAGAAACAATCATTAATCAAAATGCAAAGAAGGAGATGGAGTGCCAATCAACTATTGATACTTTGCAGAAACAGGTAACCACATTGACTCAGGAAAAAGAGCAGCTTAAAAGCAGATTGACAGAAATAGAGGTAAGTTGTGAAAAATTACAGCAGGAACTTAAATTGTTACAAAAAGATAAAACGTCAAGGGGTGAAGATAAAGCCACTGCAAGTGATGTGAAAAAAGAAAATCCATCTCAGCAGTCGCAGTCAGAGCTGCAAAAGCAAAAGGGTGAAGAAAAATAGGCATGGGTCTTCGACTATATAGCGCTGTTTTTTTAGTTTGTTTTGTTTATGTATTTCATTCTTATTGCTTTGCATACGAAACACTTACCATTATTGCTACAGGTAACCTCAGGGGCAATTTTTCACTGGATACTGACGAAAGTGCAGATCCATTGTTAAAAGTTGCTCGTGGTATAATTGCGGAAAGGTCAGCAAAGCCGGTTGATTGCTATGTTGATTTAGGAAATGCATTTTCACCAGGTGCATTATCACGGTATAGCTATGGTGCTGCGATGCTCGATTTTTTTGAATATGTTCAATGCGATGCAGTTTTAGTGGGCTCGCGTGATGTTGCAGTAGGATTAAAAAATTTAGAATTAGCCTCGCGTATGAGGCCTACACAGCTTTTATCTATTAATATTGTCATTGATAACAAGCCAATATTTAAACCGTACTGGATATTGCAAAAAGCTGGCATAAAGGTTGGATTTATAGGTGTCACATCTTCCAAAAGTATATTTGATGTGGCAGAGAAAAAGGTATTGAGTGCATCGCTTGCTGCTTATAGGGACTATCTTACCATGACCATTGAATCGTTGCAGGCAATGGGGTGCAAGTATATCATAGTGCTTTCAGGTTTATCCGGGGCCGAGAACATCGCAATCATGAAGGATTATCCTGCGATTGACCTTATCCTTGCCGGGGGCGATGCTTCAGGGATTTATTATGATGTGTATTCTCCACGGGTTGATCTTGAGGATGGACGGTCTATCATTACGCTTGTCAGGGCAGGTGGACATTATAGCGTGCGTTTAATGCTGAAAGATAAGATTACCATTGAAAAGATTTATTTTTCCGAAGCAGACCAGAAGGTAAGCGATAGTGCATACAATGAGCTTGTTGAACGTGTTAATTTATGGAAAGAGCGGTATGCACAGGCAGGAGCTGCTGCTATTGCTGATAACTTTCCGGCAACCGATATATCTTCGGTGACTATCGCCCACCTGTTACGTCACTACTATAAAAGTGAGGTTGCAGTTGTTGATGTAACTGATGTATTTTCAACACGATTGGAAGGAACTATTACCAGCATTGATGTACAGCGAATTGTTCAGAATGACTTTACCGTTTTTACTTACCGCTTAAGCGGGAAACAACTGAATACTATCAGCAGCGCTTCATCGCTGATTTTTTCAGGACTTGCTAATGGAAAGGTTCAGGGGCGCCCAATAGAGGGTGATAGAATGTACACAATTGCATCGACACAATCAGCGTATGATGTAATTGCTGATCTGGCAGGTGCAGACATACCGTATACAAATACATGGATACCACTTTCCGATATCATTACCAATGATTTAAAAAGTAAAAGAAGTGTTGCGGAGAAAGATTTTTCATATCTGGATAATCGCATAAGGATGACTGTTGATATTAACCTTTCAAATTTATATGATAATTCAGATGTATCAACGAATGACACGGCGTCAACACCACCAGGTATGCCATCAAAAACATATAAAAAATGGGGTTTTGAGGATAGCGCGGATATTGCGTTTTATAATCAGTATCATCGTTTAATGCTGACTCCCTATATTTATTATATGCGACAGGATGATCAGTATTTGCAAAATTTACTGCGCGGAACGCTTTTTTATACCTACCTGTTTAATCCTTATATCAATCCCTACCATAAGTCACAGGTTGATACTGTTGTGGTAACAAAAGATGATAATTTGCGCCCAATTTTATTCCGTGAAACCGTTGGCGCCTCGTTTACCTATAGTTATTTTACCGGGCGATTTGGTGTTGGTTTTGAAAAACAGACGCAGGATCCTGAGGAACAAATGCTCTATGGTGCAGAGTCAATTTTACAAATACAGATACCTTTTTTAGACTATTTTATATATACGTTTAATCTTGATAATTTTATTTCACGGCCAGAGAATAACAATGGTAACTATCAAATCAGAACGGAGATAAAGAACACTTTGAGTGTCAAGGTTACCAGCTGGTTGGCACTGTCAATACGCCATCGCTGGTTTTATTATAATCCCCTTGAAACACAGATATCCTATAAATATACGCAGATTTTAATTAGCCTTGATGTTAAGGCAAAGTTTAAGGTGTTTTAACTATGATGTTTGTCACTAAAAGATGGTGTTAGGGTGCATAATAATGATTATAATGATTGGTGAAACCTTCCTTGTTAAGAGTGTATCATAACAATTATACTAATTACAGTATTTGTAAAAAACATTTATTCAATATGGCCTTCTTTTTCCATTCATCATAATAATTTTTTGTGAAGATAGTTTTTTTATTGCATTTGATTATGCTGTGATGTATAATAAATCCATGTCGATTTATTAAAGAAGGTTTTATGCTAAATTCCGTTGTTCTTTTGCTTAATAAAGCCTTATATGAATTTGTGAAAGATGATTTTCAAAACCATAACTTTGCCCCTCTTTTCATTGATAAAAAAAATTGTAATCAAGATACAATAGCTCAAAGCAAACCGAATATTGTCTTATTTGATGTAGAAGAGCATAAAGATACTGATTACACACTATATATGAACATTGTTCGCTGGTCAGGTGTACCGGTATTGCCAGTTATATATTCCCAGCAGTCTATGATGGTTAAAGCCGCAGAAATAGTAAAAACAGTAGAAGCAATATTGCTGGGCAACCAGTATTCCGGACAGCGTGAAAACCTTCATTCAGTGAGCCAATATCCATTTGCGCTAACTCACTATCATGACATATTTGAAAC
>JAKPOE010000316.1 GCA_029548025.1 Spirochaetota bacterium | reverse complement strand
TTACCGGTTATACAGTGTTCCTTGAAAATGATGCCAATGCTGCAGTAGTTGGCGAGCTATGGCTTGGCAACGGCAAAAATTATAAAAACTGGATTATGCTTACCCTTGGCACCGGCATAGGGGGCGGTGCTGTTATCAATGGTATGCCCTATACCGGCAATAACGGGAGCGCTATGGAATTTGGACACATAACTATTGATTATAACGGCCTGCAATGCAAATGCGGCAGAAAGGGATGTCTGGAATGTTACGGCTCGGCAACAGCGGTTGTTCATTTTGTTAAGAGTCATTGTACATTCTATCCTGATTCTTCACTCAATACCATATCACCACATGCGATGACCGCACGCCATGTCTATGATGAAGCAAAAAAAGGTGATCCGCTTGCTCTGTATGTTTTTAATCTCATTGGAACATATTTGGGAATTGGCATTGCTGAT
Source organism: Spirochaetota bacterium (assembly GCA_029548025.1). The sequence continues at coordinate 7,326 of JAKPOE010000316.1, read as the reverse complement.
CTGGTAAATATATTTAATCCTGAAGCAGTGATACTGGGCGGAGGATTATCCAGCGCCAGTCAGTACTTTCTTCCGCACATTATTCATCAGGTTCAAAAGCTTTCCCTTGAAGGGATGAAGGAAAACATACGCTATATGATTACCAAACATGGAGATTATACAGCAGCCATTGGCGCAGCAAAACATGCATTAGAAACTATATAACAGGAGGATGTTATGTTTTTCAGCAATCAGCTTTTATTCAGCGAACATACGCTCAATCAGATTCATATCTATGCTGGCAGATGGCTTGATTTTTTAATGGTTGCCTTTACCCATTGCGGCGATGAGATATTTTACATCCTGTTAATACCGTTTCTTTTCTGGTGTGTCAACAAACGGCTTGCTACAATAGTTGGATTGACATTTTTGTTTTCCACTGTTTTTAACGATATTATTAAATTTGCTTTTAATAAGCCGCGGCCAAATCCTTTGAACTTAGCCGAAGGTATTGCCCAGCTTAACAATGTATACTGCCCTCCATCAAGTCCTGGATTTCCAAGCGGACATGCACAAAACGCAGTGGTTTTCTGGGGTTTGCTGGCATATACAATCAGGCGCAGGTTATTTTCCATCTTTGCAGTTTTCATGATAGTTGCAATTTCGTATTCACGGCTTTACCTTGGGGTTCATTTTTTTGGCGATGTAGCGGGTGGTATCATCATCGGCTGCATGGTGTTTACATGCGCCGTGCTGCTTATCCCCTATTTTGACAGATTGTGGAATCTACAATTACTATCTGCCATTATTATTTTTGTCATGATGCCTGTTGCAGTAGCCATTGCATTCCCCGATGACGCAACGGTTAAATCGCTCGGTGTTTTTTCAGGATTTTCTATCGGCTTAATTGTCACTAAAAATCGTTTTGGCGAACCATCATTTAAACTTGTGCCTGCACTGGTTAACTATTTCATTGGGATAACCGTATTGCTTCTTTTAAAAGAGGGCATCAAGGTCATTTTACCTTCTGTGGCATATGCAGATTTTATTCGCTACTGGATAATAGGCGGCTGGATTTCGTTTGGTGCGCCATTAACTTTCAATCATATCCCCTATTTATCTAAAATTTACAGGTAATGTTGTTGACTTTTTATAAACAGTTGATTTGTAATACACTTCTAAAATTTATTTTGACAGTAACTATCACCCATACTCATTTTTTTGGCGATAGTTACTCGTTATGTATTTTGTTTTCCGGGCATTGTTGAAAATTGTTTTTTTATTGTAATATTAATGGAGCAGGCGAATCTAACACCACTGCATGCTCATAGTAGTCACAATGAAATCTTCAGGTGCCCATTATTATTTATGTGTCAGGTGATATATATGAAACAACAACTGGAAAACCTGTATAAACAAACCATTGCTACCATTGAAAAAGCTGTCTCGATAGATGAGCTGGAACAAATACGCGTTAAGGTATTGGGACGCAAAGGCGAATTGACACAGATTTTGCGTTCACTGGGTACACTACCACAGGAAGAGCGGATTGAAACAGGAAAACTTTCAAATGAATTAAAAGATAGCATTGAAGAAGCTCTTGAAAAACGTAAAATACAACTTACGCAACAACACATCAATAAACTCATCATGGAAGACTGGCTTGATGTAACGCTGACAAAGCCAGGTTTATTACAGGAATATCAGCGCGGGCACCTGCATCCTATATCACAGATTCAATATGAAATTGAAGATATCTTTACCTCAATGGGTTTTGAAATTCTTGATGGCCCAGAGGTTGAAACCGATTACTATAACTTTGAAGCTTTGAATATTCCACCCTATCATCCAGCCCGCGATATGCAGGACACATTCTGGACGGAAGATGGCAATTTACTGCGAACGCATACATCGGCTATCCAGATACGAGGAATGGAACGCCTTACACCGCCATTCAGAGTTATAGGACCTGGACGCGTTTTCAGGTATGAAAGCATTGATGCATCACACGAAAACACATTTTACCAGGTTGAAGGCATGATGATTGATAAGGATATTTCGGTTGCTCATCTTATCTACTTTATGAAAACATTGCTCAAAGAAATATTTAAACGTGACATTACCATACGGTTGCGGCCCGGGTACTTCCCCTTTGTTGAGCCAGGTTTTGAACTGGATATACAGTGTCTTATTTGCGGCGGCAAGGGTTGCAGTGTATGCAAATATTCCGGATGGCTGGAGCTTTTACCCTGTGGACTGGTTCAACCAAACGTGCTGCGCTATGGTAAAATTGATCCTGACAAATGGTCGGGATTTGCCTTTGGGTTGGGGTTAAATCGTCTTGTTATGATGCGGTATGGCATTAATGATATACGTCACTTTTTAAGTGGCGATATACGTTTCCTCTATCAATTTTAATGATATAATTTTATAATTGTACGGAGTCGTTACTATGTGGATTTCACTTAACATTATTCAGGACATGGTTGATATAAAGGATATTCCTGTTAGCGAAATAGCTAATCGTTTAACAATGTCTACTGCTGAAATAGATTCTATTGAACATGTGAATCAACTTTTAAACACTATTTATACCGCCAAAATTCTGGAAGTATCAAAACATCCCAATGCCGATAAACTAACCGTTTGTAAAGTTGATACCGGCAGCAATGTTATACAGGTTGTGTGCGGTGCACCAAATCATAAAGCAGGCGATATTGTTGCATTAGCACCAGCAGGAACAAAGTTTTCCGATACAATCACCATAACAAAAACCAGATTGCGCGGTGTAGAATCCGAAGGGATGTTATGCTCTGAACGTGAGCTTGGCTTATCGGACGATCATTCAGGTATAATGATTTTTCCGCCCGACACACCTATTGGCGTAAGTTTAGCCAGTCTATTTCCCCATAAGATTGATGTGCGTCTTGAAATTGATAATAAATCTATAACGCATCGTCCGGATTTATGGAGCCATACCGGATTTGCCCGTGAGATTGCTGCACTATTTAAACGTTCATTTAAGTATCCTGTTAAGTATGATGTAGCAAAGGAATGTAAAGCTACCAATTCGCTTGTTGTAACTATTATCAATCCCGAGGGAGCCCCTCGCTATTGTGGATTGGTTGTCGATAATATTACTATAAAAGAATCACCTGACTGGTTAAAAGCACGTGTTGAAGCAATTGGTATGCGTCCCATCAACAACATCGTTGATGTTACCAATTATGTCATGGCAGAATTAGGCGAACCAATGCATGCATTTGATCGTAAAAAACTGAGAGGTAATGAAATTATAGTTAGGTTTGCCTCTGAAGGTGAACATCTTATGACATTAGATGGACAGGAACATATCTTAACATCACAGGATGTTGTTATCGCCGATAGCGGTGGTCCTATTGCCCTGGCTGGTGTTATGGGTGGTGGAAACAGCGAAATTGAAGACAATACTACATCGATAGTTCTGGAAGCGGCAAATTTTAATCCCGTATACATTCGAAGAACAGCAAACCGCCACAACCTTAGAACGGAAGCTGCAATACGTTTTGAAAAATCTCTTGATCCTGAAGTATGCCCTGATGCCATCCTCCGTTGTTATGAACTTATCAAAATGCTTTTACCTGAAGCTGAAGCAACAACACACATTGTTGATGCTTATCCGGTTAAGGCAAAACCCATAAGCATAACAACAACTACTGATTTTATACGCCGAAAACTTGGTCATGCTATTGATGATGACACTATAGTTTCTATTCTAACATCGCTTGATTTCAAAGTTAATAAACAGGATAATAATCTTACCATTGATGTCCCCAGCTACCGGGCAACAAAAGATGTTTCAATCCCTGATGATATTGTTGAAGAGATAGGCAGGATATACGGTTATGATAACATACCTCAACAGGCACCATTAGTTCCCTGTGCTCCACCTCAACAAAATATTAAACGGACTTTTGAGCGAACTGTTAAATCAATTCTTGTCAATGATTACCACATGACCGAGGTAAGCAATTATTCTTTTGTTGGTGAAGCACTGTTAAATAGATTACAGATGAATGAAGATACAGGATTGCGATTAAAAAATCCATTATCAAAAGAGCAGGACAGGCTCAGAGAAAGCCTTATACCTAATATTATCCTTAACATTACTACCAATCAGCGATTTTTTGATGATTTCAGAATTTTTGAATTGGGCAGAGTATATCATAAGCAGGACAGGACTTCACCTGATTTAGCCATGGAAAATACGCGAGTTGCCGGTATAGTGTATGCAAAAAAACCATTGTATCCTTTATTCTATGATGCTAAAGAATGTTGTATGGGATTATTTCATAAAACAAAGAGAACAAATTATAGCATCAATCCTGCTTGTAATCAGCTACCGCCATACGCTCATCCAGCTCGTTCACTGGAGATAGCAATTGATAACAGTCCAATAGCATTGATATGTGAACTGCATCCTAAGATCATTAATGAATTTGAAATCAAGGGGAGCGTGGCATTATTTGATGTTGATATTGATTTATTATTGAACTCACCGGTTCAGGAAACTATATTTAAAGAATTACCGCGATTCCCGGATGTGCCATTTGATATTTCAATTCTGGCAGATGAAAAAGAATATGCTGCAACATTGGTAACAATGTTATACAAGGCTGATACAACTCATATTAAAAATGTTGAGGTAATTTCAGTATATAATCAACCGCCTATACCGCAGGGTAAAAAATCAGTTTCTTTCAGGATAATTTTTAGGGCTGACGATCATACCTTAACACCGGAAGAAGCAGATTCCTTGCAAAACAAGGTTATACGTTTTGTGGAGAAAAATGGATATAAGCTCCGTTAATCTATATATTCTCGTTCCCATGCATAGTGAGCCCTGTTTCGTTTCACTGCTGTTTCTTCTTTTTTACACATGGTAAACTCATCCCACAGCTTTTTAGTAAAATACTGCGGCTTACGATATAATTCAACTTCACCTTTCTTCAAATTATAATTATTATCTACAAATGCAAAGAGATGATTCCATGAAACAACTTTGAATCGTAATGGTGTATGTACAGTATCTGCTATTTCATTTGTTTTATGTTTAACAATAAAATCATAAGGATTATAATGTTCAGGGCTTTCGTATATAACTTTTTTGATGTTATGATTTTTATCCAAAACTACACCTATCACCTCAATGTCATGTTTGCCAAACATTATTTCCTGTAATTTTATTCCTCCAGTATAAAGATTTCTGGTAAGCCATGGAACAAAACCTCTTGTTTTATTAACCTCCCTTTCCCAGAAAAAATGATATGCGATATGTGTATTGCCATTGTTATCAATACTGGCCCGGTAATAAACAGCATAAGGATATTCATATTCATGGTTTGCTATAATATAAGGGCAATATTTTTCAGCTAATGTATTGTCTTTTAATGGCTGGAAATCAGGGATATCCATATCATTTATACGAATTACTTTATGAGAAATATACATCATAAATCCAAATAATATTAGCAGTATTGCTATAACCCCGCCTACTATTTTCTTCATACCTAATCCCCTGAAATAAAATTATTCTCCACCGTCATTCCGGGCTTGACCCGGAATCAAAATATGTAATGACAAAAGTATTATCTGGCATTCCTTAACGCTGTTAATGTTTCTTTTAAATTCTTTAATTCTTCACCATACTTAGCCCAATTTCCCTGGCGTTGGTACTCCTCAGCCTGTATAAAATGCATATACGCTTTATTAACTAAATCTTTGATTGCATACCCACCATAATACCTTTCGCCAAAGCTACCACCAGTAAATAGCTTTGATAAAGCCAATGATAAATTCTCTTCCATAATTATTTTATCTTTGTAAGATACTATCACACGCTTTAATTCGGGCATTTCACTTGTTTCTGCCTTAAGATACAGTGGTTCAACAAAAAGTATTGAATCCCTGATAGGCAATACAAGCATGTTGCCACGAATTACTCGCGAACCACGTTGATTCCACAGTGACAGTTGTTTTGATATTTCAGCATCCTGATTAATACGGGCTTCTATCTGCATTGGACCAAAATTCAGTTTATCTTTAGGGAGGGTATATAAACGCAACTCACCATAATTGGGTATATCACATCGAGCTACCATAAAAGCAATCATATTGTCTTTCTTTGCAGGTGTAAAAGGTAAAATTAATAAAAACTCTGTTGCAGGTTCGTTTGGTAGCGATGTTACCAGATAGTAACTATGCATCTTTTCTCTTGCACTTTCATAAATTTGCTGTGGTATGTCCCATAAATCTTCATTGTTATAAAAAACATTAATATTGGTCATATGATATCGCAGTAATTGTTGTGCCTGTATATTAAATAGTGCTTCAGGATACCGAAGATGATCTTTAAAAGCATCAGGCATCTGCTCCATGGGAATGAATAGATTTTTAAATATTTTTGCATATGCTTTTATTACCGGATCATTATTATCAGCTATATAATACCGTATAGTCCCATTATATGCATCAATAATTATCTTTATGGGATTTCTTATATAATTAATTGATACACCATTTGTTAATTGTATTGGAGTTGAATATGGAAAATAACTTGAATAAGTATACCCATCTATTATCCAGTAAATCTTCCCATCAACTACAACAACATATGGATCAGAATCGTAATAAATAAACGGTGTTATAGCCGTTACCATATCTACAATATTTCTTCTGAAATGAATCCTGCTCTGGTTGGTGATTACATTTGAAATAAGTATATTGAAATCACCAAAAGCTATCGCATACATTGCTCTTTTCACTAGCGAATTAAGAACATCTCCACCCGTTCCATTGTAGATGGTATATTTATTTTCATCACCATATGGATAGTCAAATTCACCAGGTGTTATCTTTGTGTTAGTAATAATATATGAATTTTGATGCTCACCATAATATATCTGTGGTACTGTTACCGGTATTGGGATTGTACTTTTTGTTGGAATATCATAAAGAACTAATTCAGGTAATCCTTCAGGGGTTATTTTATCAACTCTGCTGGCAATTACACCATAACCATGGGTAAATATAAGATGATTATTGAGCCATGAATTTTTTGAAACTGTTAGCTTTGTATTATCAAGTTCACGGGCGGAAATATTTAACGCTACCTTTTGATTATTGATAGTATAGCGTACAATATCTACATCTATGAAATCATAATACGGCTTTAATCCCTGCAGTTGCTTATATGTTTCCTTTAATGGACGCCAATCCCATAAACGTATATTGTTAACTACATCCCTGTTTTTTTCTAAATCTCTGAAGGTTAATGTTTGTGCATTTTCAAACGGCAACTCTTTAACA
>JAKPOE010000303.1 GCA_029548025.1 Spirochaetota bacterium | reverse complement strand
ATTGTATTGTCAAAACAATATGGCATGTATCGGCAGAAATATTGTGGCTGTGTGTATTCCAGGCTTGAGAGAAATAAAAATTCATTGTGGTCAATTAAAAGTAATAGTTATAAAAAAAATATGATAACTGCAAACAATAAGTATTGATACAGGTTCCTTGTTCAAAGGTTACTATCGTACAATTACTATTGTACTATAAGCTTTTTTCCCTACTAACAGGTAATTGCAAGGCTAAATAGTTTATCACCACTATGTGCCCTCCATGTAATATACATGATATTGTACATTGGTAAAAAATACTGCAATATAAACACTACTTATTGCAGGATATGAAGATGGGCAATGTGATATTACCGTATTATATCCAAAAAAGATAAGACGATAGAAAAAAAATTAAAAAATAGTGTTTGGTATTCTGCTTGTAAATTTAGAATGTATATTATAATGTATTACCTATTGATTTGTACATTTATATAAATCGGGTGATATATGGCAAAAAAAACTTTTGAAGCAATCAGAAAAAATATTGAATCAAATCCGTTCTATGCAATTGGTTTAGGATTGGTAATAGGAATCATTATTATTGGATTTTTATTTACCAGTGTATATAAGCTATTTGAATATCAACTGTTTGATGTAAGGTTTAAGATTAAACCTCAATTACAGCAATGGGAATATCTTTCATTCCTTGATATTGATGACAACAGTATAAGTAATGTTGGACAATTCCCATGGCCACGGTATGTGTATGCCGAAGGGATTGATGTCATTAAAGACCTTGGTATTAAACAGGTGGCATTTGATATTCAATTCATAGATAAATCACCGCGTTATGCACAACCTGATATCCTGAAGATTGTTGAAGACAAAATAAAAGCTGGCAAACGAATAACCTATGATGAATTAAACCATGCAATACTGGATAGTGATGCATTATTTGCCGGGGCATGTGCAAAAAATAATGTCATTTTATCATATTCGTTTTTGAATAGAACGCTTGCTGAAATGAATATAACCCCTGAAGAAAGAAAGAAGCGTGATGAAGCCATTGCACGCTTTGAAAAAATTGCATCTATACCTGTTCCTGAAGGAAGTAAAAATGAATATTCACGATATATTGATCCTACTCGTATTATTATTCAATATCCAATCCCGGAATTAATAATGAATGGGAAAGATTTTGGCTATGTCGACAGCGATTTTGATATTGACGGCATCGCTCGCAGGATACGCCTTATACGAGTATTCAATGACAGAATATATTTTCATATGGCATTGATTATGCTCATGGATATACTTAATGTTAATAAAAGCGATGTGGCAATAGTTCATGACCGGTATCTGCTATTAAAGAATGCTACTGATCCTTTGACACTGCATAAAAAGGATTTTAAAATACCAATCGATACTAGAGGAATGGCATATATACATTGGAGTGGTGATTTTAAGGATACCTTTAACCATGTATCATTTTATGCCTTATTGGAATATAATCAGCTTAAAGATACCATCCATGAATATTTTGATGAACAGGAGATACAATCACAAAATACAGAACGGAGCAAGTTGTATGGTGAACTGGCACAGTTAGATGAGTTATTGCAAAAAGAAAAAAATGTCATAGCAAAGCAAAAAGTATGGTTAAAAATAAATGATTTGAGACGGCGTATCTATACCATAGAAAATGGCTATATTCAAAATCTTGAACGGCAATTACAGGAAATTAATCAACAACTTAAAACTTCTGATAATGTCCAATTGCATGAGGCAAAAACAAATCTTAATAATTTTATCAATGCATCAAGGCTTGTTCTTGAAGTGGACAGATTAAAAGGTCATTCCTGTATAATAGGTTTAACCGCTACAGCCTCGCATGATATTGGGGTAACCCCGTTATCTTCTGAATATCTTATGGTAGGCACTTATCATAATTTTATTAATACTGTATTACAAAATGCATATATCAAAGAAGTGCCTCGTTGGATTACTTATGTGCTCATTATAATCTTTGCAATACTCATTGCTTTATTGGTGCAGCGACTAAGTGCCATGGGAACCATTAGTGTAATAGTTGGCTCACTGATTGCATATAACATTGTCAATATTGCATTATTTGCATTTAGCTATATATACATTGATCAATTGGGTGCTTCGTTAGCGTTATTGTTGCCTTCTACAGTTATAAGCAGTGTAAAATTTATGAGTGAAGAAAGCCAAAAACGATATATTAAAAATGTTTTTTCAAAATATATGGCACCTCGTGTGGTTGATGAACTGATTAAAAATCCGGATGCGTTGCAATTAGGGGGTGAATTGCGAAATATAAGCATATTTTTTTCTGATGTGGAGGGATTTTCATCCATTTCGGAAAAGTTAACACCTCAACAACTTGTTTCCTTACTTAACGAATATTTATCTGAAATGACCGACATACTATTACGATATGAAGGTACAGTGGATAAATATGAAGGCGATGCAATTATAGCGTTCTTTGGTGCTCCATTAGCTTTTGAAGACCATCCTGCAAGGGTGTGTTTAGCAGCCATTGATATGAAAAGACGTCTGGCGGAGTTGAGGGAAGAATGGGGGAAAAAAGGTACATTTCAGCTTAAAGTACGGATGGGCATCAATACCGGTGATGCTGTAGTTGGCAATATGGGTTCGCGCCAGCGCATGGATTATACAATGATGGGCGATGCTGTAAATTTAGCATCCCGGCTTGAAGGTGCAAATAAATATTATAATACCTACACAATGATAAGCGAAACTACGTATGACAGCGTAAAAGATGTAGTTGATGCACGTGAGCTGGACTTAATACGGGTGATTGGCAAAGAGCAGCCAATTAAAGTGTATGAATTATTAGGGACAAAAGGAAATCTTCCTGACTATATGTATGATATGTTGAAAAAATATAATGAAGGGTTGCAATTATTCAGAGACAGACAGTGGGATGAGGCTATTTCTGCCTTCAGAGCTGGTTTGCGAATAGTTTCTGATGATGGACCATGCTATAAATATATTGAACGGTGTAAAGAATTTTTGAAAAATCCGCCTCCAAAAAAATGGGATGGAGTATACAGGCTTACAACGAAATAGTAAAAGTAGATGAATAGTAAAAAAAATATGTAAAAATCAAAAACTCTTGTGGTGCACATAAAAACCGCTTTTTTCATTTGTCAAAAATAAAAAAAATGAAAATTAAAAAAAGCGGTTTTACACATCTTTTATACCATACCTATAAGGGTAGTGCCATTGAAAGCTTTCATACCCGGTTGTTATTTGTGGTGATGCTGCTGCATCTGTCCTGCCCATTTTGGAGTTCCGTCATCATTACGGAAAACAACATCTGTTTTATTTACATTGATTTTTTTTGCTATAATGACTGCTTCATTACGCAATGTTGTTTTTGAGCCAACTACTGTAATGCTATCACCCTTTTTCAGTGTTATTTGTTTTGTTACATAGTTGGTTGGACCAAGAAATATTTTTATGGTTTCAGCTGCAGTTTTAACAGTAATATAGTAATGATCCATTGTTTTTCCACAGCAGGGATGTGATTCAGTAATAATTTCATCCACAGTGCCCGAAACGGTGGTCTCGGTTTTAACGTCATACATATGATACATCATCCCCTT
>JAKPOE010000296.1 GCA_029548025.1 Spirochaetota bacterium | reverse complement strand
TATCAATATCATCTATTGTTATTGATGCATCTGCTAATGCCTTATTGACCGCTTCCCATGCTAAATCTGCATAATTACAGGCTATTTTGTTTTTTTCTATTGTTGTCATTCCTATACCAATGATAGCTGCATCCATACTTTTCCTCCTAAGTCAGCGGTTTGAAATGCGAAATGGCATTAATTGTTGCATTTCTATCATCTGCAAAAACAGCCTCTACTTCCATCCCTATAGTAATGTTATTTACATCCACATCACCAATATAATGAAGCATTGCATTATCCGCACCGTCTATACAAATTAAACCAAAAGCAACCGGAACTTTTTTCTGTAAAGCTGCCAGTTGTCGTAAAACTATAGTATATGAAATCAATTTTCCTTTAGGACCAACCTCTTTCCATGCATTGGTTTCAGTAAAGCATGAAGGGCAGGTTTTTTTTGGTGGACAATAAACTTTACCGCATTGTGGGCATTGTTTCCCCAATATTTTTTTTTCATCCCTTAATGCTATAAAATATTTAGATGCAGTTTCACCTGCCCACCACTGATAGGGAACATTGATCTGACTTTTATATACCGATGGTTCAATACCATGAAATATATTTCCCATATTTTTATCCTTTTATCTTCCTATAATATAATGATGAGGATCAACCTCTTCACGTAATATCCGCAATTCTTCATCCGCTGGAGGTTTGGTGTCATCTATCTTCTTTGCCCATTTCAATTCAAAACCACAATTATCCTGAACATCCTGTCGGCTATAACCTGGATTAATTGACAGTACCATCATCCACTTTGTTTCATCATCAAATCCCATTACTGCCATATTGGTAATTATCCGGTAAGGTCCTGTACCTTCGGGCAAGCCGGCATCATATCGTGATCTGCCACCTTTTAAATAGCCCGGTGAAGTTATAAAATCAAGTTTATCGGTAAACCTGCGAGCATCCTGCACCGTCATCATCATCGTACGCCAGCACAGTGACGCTAAATCATTTGCACCACCTGAGCCGGGAAAGCGCACTTTAGGTTTTTGATAGTCATCCCCAATCATTGTTGAGTTTATATTCCCATACATATCTATCTGTGCACCACCAAGAAATGTATAATCAACCATTCCACGCTGACATGTCTCCATAACCTCTGGCATTGAACTTGCCATAATTGCTTTATGAAATGTTCGTGAATCCCCCACTGATATGGGCATTGTAGGCAATATTGGGGCAACACCTCCTGCTTCAAACAAAATGCACAAATTTGGTGAATATATTTTTTGGGAAAGCATTGCTGCTGCGCAGGGAGCACCTGTTCCAACAACAACTGTCGCCCCATCTTCTAAATTTCGTGCTGCTACACATATCATGAGTTCCATAGCATTATAGTCCATAGCTCACCTCCCTATTTATTATTGATCAGATATTCTATGGCTCTGAGCTTTTTCATTTTTTCAATACCACCATTCAAATTGAGGTATTCATAAAAATCATTCACTCCATAAATTTGCTCCTGCAAAAATATTTCTAATTCTTCAGGATCTCGTTCAACTTTCAGCCATGTTTTGAGATGCTCTTCATCGCTAAAATATTCATACGGCATATTACCGGGGTAACTGCCATACGGTACTTCAATAATTGCATCAACACACCAGTAAGGAATGACAGTCTTTTCAGGTTCTCTTCGTATTTCATCATGTGGTATAATCCGTTCTGTTGTTATTACCACTCTTTTTGAAGCTTTTGCCAGATCAAAATCTGATACTGATGCTCCATATACCCTGCAATTCCCATAGATATCTGCTTCATGAACATGAATAGCGGCAAAATCTGGAAACAAGGCTGGCATGGCTGCATATTTTTTTCCCGTAAATGGACATGTTATCGTTTTGGCAGCACTGTGTTTAAATGTGTCTGTTCCCAATATATTACGGGTAGGTATAAAAGATATACCCATAGCTGCTGCTTTGAGTCGCCATGAAAGTGATGCATTTGTCCATTCAGTAAGCTTAATTGTGCCGCTTTCAACAGCACGACGTGCATTGGGCGATAGTCCTCGAGCCTCCAATCCTATGATGTAAGCAACATCACAGCGATCAATGCATTTACCCGCTATAAACACCTGAAAATCATGTGTTGACGTGTGACCGGCAAATCCGAGATGTTTTTTATGCTGACGCACAATTTCATGAACAATTGCTGTAGGTATACGGTTTGCACCAAAACCTCCAATGGCAATATAATCACCATCTTTAATCATATCACGTACAACATCTTTAATCTGTGCCAGCTTCGGTGTCATAGAACGGGATTTATTCCTGAAAAAAGCTCTGGCTTTATCGGGATCAGGATCGGTAAACAGTTCATTTTTCCCCGATAGCATTACACCTTCCGTATCGTTATCCCGAGTACCTAATGCCATAGTAACCTCCTGCTTATCATTCAAAATAAAGCATACATTCATAAATTGATTGAACATCTAATCAATAATATACGCTTTTAATAAATCTGAATAGTTTTTGCATCCTCCTCATATAAGGAATCAATGATTGACTGATATTTTTGCTGAACAGCTTTACGCTTTACTTTAAGAGTAGCGGTAAGCTCACCTGTTTCTTTGGAAAATTCATTCTTTATAATGCCCACTTTTTTTACTGTTTCATATCGAGCAAGCTTTTGGTTGCATTTTTCTATATGTTCCTCAACTATCGTTTGAAATCGTGGATTATTGAAAAGATCATGAAGGCTATTAACATTAATACCCTTTTCTTTTGCAATTCGCTCTGCCTGTTCTTGACTTATATTAACCAGTGCAATTAAATACTTTCGCTTATCACCAATAACTATCGCCTCTGTGAATAGAGGATCGGATTTAATAAGATTTTCAATCTTTTGTGGTGCAACATTCTTGCCGCCTGAAGTAATAATTAAATCCTTCTTCCTGTCTGTAATCATTAAAAAACCAGCATCATCAAATAAACCTATATCACCACTCATGAAATATCCATCCTGAGTAAATGAGTCTTTTGTCTCTTCAGGCATCTTCCAGTAGCCTTTAAAAACATTATCACCTTTAATAAGAATCTCACCATCATCAGCAATTTTGATATCAACTCCCGGCAATGGTCTGCCTACCGTTCCAATTCTATAATCAGCAATATTGCTCATGGTTGCTGGAGCACAGCATTCGGTCATTCCATACCCTTCAATAACCATAATTCCGGCTGAGTTAAAAAATAAAATTATTTCTCTTGCTGTTGGAGCGCCTGAAGCTGTCATCCAGCGGACTCTTCCCCCTAATGCATTTTGCAACTTCTTAAAAATTATTGCATATGCTATTTTATATTTCAAGGACAAATTAAATCCTGGATTTTTTTTCTGCTCTCTCAATTCACTGATTTTACTGCCAACTTTTTGCCCCCAATAAAATACCTTTTGCTTAAAAGGTGATTGCTCCTGTACCTGTGATATTATTTGCTGATATACCTTTTCAAGAACACGGGGAACTGCCAGCACAACTGTTGGCCGTTTTTCCTGAATATCCTGTATTAACGTATCTAAACTTTCTGCATATGATGCAGTTATACCTACATACATTCCATAAAAGTGCCCTGCTACTCTTTCAAAAACGTGGCTAAGCGGTAAAAATGGTACAGTTTGATCACTATCATATGCATAATGAGGTTCAATGGTATCAAGTGCCTTTATAACTGCCATGATATTTTTATGGGTAATCATAGCTCCTTTAGGAACACCGGTAGTTCCTGATGTATACACTATGGTTGCAAGATCATCCTGAGCAATAGTATCAGCTAATGATGCAAATGCTTCAGGATTTTTATTATATAACACTTTTCCTTTATCAAGAAGCTCATTATAATCCATAATCATGGGATTAACATTAACTTCAGTTGTATCTATAACAATAATCTTTTTTAAACCAGGATAACGCTTTGCAGTATACAAACCCTTTTGTAATTGAGCGTTATTTTCTACTATTAAAAATTTTGAATCAGAATGGGAAACTATATACTCAACTTCATCATCAATTAAAGTAGGATAAATAGGGACTATGCAACCTCCAGCTCCCAGAACGCCCATATCAGCATAAAGCCATTCCAAACGGTTTTCTGAAAGCAATGATACCCTATCACCTTTTTGCAATCCCATGTCATTTAACGCCAATCCAACATATGCAGCCCTTTTATAATAATCTTCCCATGAAACACTTTCCCATTTGCCATTTAACTTTTTTTCAAGAGCTATACGCGAACCATATTTTTGTACTCTATCCTTAAAAACCTGATTTATTGTTTTTTCCTCCATGCGTCACCTCCAATTTCTTAACAATGTTTAAATATTGGTTTTCTTTTATTTAAAAAGGCATCAATACCTTCCTTTTTATCATACGTTTCAGCTAACCTCCCAAACAAGGTACTTTCCAATCGCAATCCATCTTCCAGACTCATTGCACTACCCCTCATGACTGCTTCTATAATAGATTGTACAGCAATCTGTCCTTTCTTTGCAATTGATGAAGCAAATTTTAAACATTCTTCCTTCAAGTCCTCTGGAGCATAAACTCTATTAACCAATCCTATCTGTAATGCTTCCTGCATAGTAACAAACATTCCTGTTAACATAAACTCCAGCGCTTTAGCCTTACCAAGCAGTCGTGGAGTACGTTGTGTTCCTCCAAATGCCGGAATAATACCCAGCATTATCTCCGGCAAACCCATCTGAGCTGTATTGCTTGCAATCCTGATATGGCAGGAAAGCGCTATCTCCATCCCACCACCTAAACACAACCCATTAATCATTGCAATAACCGGTTTGGGCGATAGTTCACATAATGAAACTATTGCCTGTGCTTTTGTTGTAATTTCTACCCCTTTATTAAAGGTATCAACTTTTGCTACTTCATTTACATCAGCACCAACTATAAATGTAGAGCCTTTCCCCGTAAGCACGATAACATGCACTGTATCATCGGTTACCAATATCTTCATAATGTGTTCAAACAATTCCATTGTTTCAGTATCTAAAGCATTGATTGGTGGATTATCAAAATATACTACAGCAACATTTTCTTTTTCTATCTGATAATAACATTTATCATTCATAATTCAATCCTGAATTTTAATTGCATATAGTAAAAGTACGCATTATCTCATCCATACCTATGTAATATGCATCCCTGTCATTCCATGCTTAATCTGGAATCTCAACATGTAACGTTGTATCCTGAAATAAATTCAGGATGACGTCCTACTCAACGTCATACCGGGCTTGACCCGGAATCTACATTGTAATCGTCAATACTGATAGTATAATGTCATCCTTACGGGGTTTGTCATGCAACCTATTTTCATTCCTTATAGGTGGTTGCACGCTGGCCATGAACAACTTCTTAACTAAAACCATCATCATTAATGGTATGCTAACAGATAAAAACCATATGCTTCCATTAACCATTTTTAAAATCATCGTTACTCAAAATTCCCAAACTCTATCAAATCACATCTCCTCATCAAATAGCTAATGTCATCACATCATTGGTATAATCGTAATT
>JAKPOE010000290.1 GCA_029548025.1 Spirochaetota bacterium | reverse complement strand
AAGCGGGCTTTTCAGTTCATGCGTCACAAAGCTCAGCATCTCCATATAAGCATTTATTGCCCGGGTAAGCTGCTCAATACGGTACGCTTTTTCAACCGCCTGACTTAACCTCTCCACCATAGCATGGTGGAGCGCTATCTGTCGTGCTCCATATACATTCTTCTGCCGTGAACTTCTGAAAAGTACGCCAATAATCCTCCCTTCAACAAAAAGCGGGCATGTCATGCTTGACTTAACCCCTTCCTGTAAAAGCAGGCGTGTTGACCTGCTATGGGGATGGCTTTTAAAATAGAGCTCTAAATCATTAATGATACGCGGTGTTTGGTCTTTAAATATTTTTTCAAGGGAGCTTCCTTTTAAATCGTCCGTATATCCCTTATCTAAATACAACGGGCTATATGATGCAACAACATGATACAGCACAAGCCTCTTCCCATCATCGGAAAATGCAATGCCAATCCTGTCACACGGCATAATATGCTGTGTTTCTCTGAAAAAAAATTCTATAATAGCTACAAGAGACTCCCCCGCAGCAATTTTTTGATTGATACGTTCTAAAACTTTTAACTCTTCACCCGTAAAGGCAATGGTGCTGACACTGTCTTCCTGTACATAGATAACTGAATCGAAAGATTCTCCCATGCATCGGCCCTTTATTATATGGTAATGTTACCATCGTGACAGCATGGAAAAATTATGCAAGATTTTTTATAGTTTGACTATTATCTATAAGGGCGATAGTTATTGGACAGAATATCAATTGACGGTAACTATCGCCCATTAATATATCCTTTACCGCCTGCAGTATATAGTTAACCAGCGTTTACTTTTGCATCATCCATATAACTTTTAGCAATAATAAGCCGCTGTATTTGACTTGTTCCTTCATAAATTGATGTTACCCGCACATCGCGATACATCCGCTCAATGGGATAATCTTTTGTATACCCATACCCGCCCAGTATCTGCATGGCGTCATAACATGCTTTGTTTGCTGCCTCGGTTGCAAATAGCTTTGCCATCGATGCTTCCTTCATAAACGGCTTATTATTTTCCTTGAGGTA
>JAKPOE010000273.1 GCA_029548025.1 Spirochaetota bacterium | reverse complement strand
TATTACTATCATAGGCAACTATCTCAATGCATGCAAGCCCGATGTTTCAATACTGGAGATTGGCACCGGCATGGGGATTGCTGCTGCCTGTCTTAAAAAGGCAGGTTTTGATGTGCATGCCATTGAACCGCATACCGCAGGCTTTGAAAATCGTTCACTGCTGTATCAAAGGGTGTATACTCTTTTAGACATAGGTGATATTGTTTTGCCGGTAACTATCGAACAGATGCCTTTGAACAAACAATACGATTT
Organism: Spirochaetota bacterium; assembly: GCA_029548025.1. The sequence continues at coordinate 3,353 of JAKPOE010000273.1, read as the reverse complement.
TATTTTTTCATTTAATGTGCTTGAACATGTTAACAGGATTGAAGCCGCTTTCAGGGTACTATCGCACATACTAAAACCCGCTGGCGTTATGGTTCATAGCTGTCCCAACTATTACATACCGTATGAACCGCATTGCAATGTGCTGCTGCTGCCTTTTGTGCCGCAGTATACACACTATATTTGCAGACGCCTGCGCAATAGTGTGGGGCTATCGTTAACATTTACCACGGTGGGGTTAATAAAAAAGCTTGCCAAAACCAATAACCTTGCGGTAACCTTTAAAAACGATGTGCTGTACAATGCGTTTAGGCGTTTTGAGTATGATGCAGCGTTTGCACAACGTCAAAAGGGGCTGCCGCTGGTGGTGTATAAATTGTTAAAAAAATGCAGGATACTGTGGCTGGCAAAGCATGTACCTGTTGTTATGCAAACACCCATGGTATTTGAGCTGAAAAAAAAGTAGGCTATGGCATATACGCAGGCTCAGGGGGGTACAAAAGCGGCGGCTTATCACCGCTATAGGTGCCGTTTATGATGGCGTTGGCAATATCGCGGGCGGGCTTTGCCTTTGGGTTGCCGGCGGTTTGTTTTAAAAATTGCTGTAACGGCTCCATCCAGTTTTTTTGTACCGGTGTTTGTGTAATGAAGCCGGTAATGCCCTGCTGTTGATATTGTTTGTAGATGTACCAGTTTATGACGCCTATATTAAAGGTTGCGTAGGGCTCATCGTAATTGTTTAGCTCCAGCACCCTTGTGGTATAGTCAAGGGCGTCGTAAATTTTGTTTTGCGTCCATAAATCAACCGCTTTATAGTGGTACAGTGTACTTAAAATATTGGCGGGGATTGGTGCTCTGCCTTTTGTATTTTCAAAAAGCTCATTGGCTTTTGCATAGTCGCGGCGGTAAAAGGCTCTGACCCCCTGATACATGGTGTTTGCCGCCTCAACCAGCGGCTTTTGATTGGACCATGTAAATTCTTGCTGCATATGCTGTAACAAAAGCTCGCAACCTTGCCAGTTTAATGTTCGCGCTAAAAAGTTTAGTATCAGTACTGATTGCGTTAAGCTGGGATAGCTGTAGATGTAATTGCTGTATTGGAAGGTATTGCCGGGAAGTGGTATATGCTTTTTTACAAATACTATCCCGCCCGTTCCGTAAAATGCCACCTTCCAATCGGGATGATAAAGGAAATAAGGGTATAGATGTAAATCCATATACTGAAGATGCAGTATATCAAAGGGGTATTTGCTCATGAACTCTTCAACATCCTGCCGGGATGCAAATTTAAGGTATTCATTGTACCAGCTTTTAAACGGGAAGTAGCGCGGGTCAATCATGATCTTATTGTCCGGGTACATGCGCCACAAAAAGTAGCCTCCGCAGTTGTAGGGATTGCCAATGGTATAGCCCGGATAGTACTTTGCTATAAAATTTGCTTCTTCATCGCTGTTAATAAATGAATTGCCAAATCCAAACCATGTTGCATTGGCGGTAAAGTTGATAAAGGTATGCCAGCGCAACTGGTCCAACCCCGCTAACAGCATGATGGCGGTAATGATGGCTGGTATCCACCTTTTTTTTGGTGTATAGTACCACGCATCCCCTTTTATATAAAACAGCGTGCTGAATACATACACCGGTATCCAGTAGTAGATAAGCCTTCCAAATATGGTGTATAAAGCCGCATACATCACATTGTTTACAATAAACACCCAGTCAATTGTATGTAAACGGTAGCGTTTGGTGCTTATAATGGTATATAGCAGTATAATAATGGGGATAACAAAATACAGCACAAAGGTTGGTACGGCAAGGGTAGGTGTATAAGCCTGCACTGTTTTAAGGTTTTCAACATCAGGCTTTAGTAAAAGCGACTGCAGCAAATCAAGGTGATAGCTGTATCCATACGGTGTTACAAATGTTGCCAAAAATGACAATATCCATGCAATGGTAATATGCCGTAATACTTTTTTATTGACCGTTGTATCCTTTTGAAATTTATAATTTAAGAGTATGCCTATATAGGTGCACACAAAAAATGGTGCAGCAAAGATAAAACCGCCGTGGCTATTTACCCATATAAGGATGACAATCGGAATGCCATAAAGGTATGCAAGGTTTTTTTGCATGGTAAGGCTAAACATGTACCATAAAAATACCATGATGGTCATAAACACATAGGTAAAAAGCTCCGGCTTTATCATACTTCCCGACGAGTTGCCGTGCGTTATAACCCCCATTAAAATAACAAACAGGCTTACAGGATGGGTTAGCACATTTCTTTTGATTGCATACAGTATAAACAGCGCAAGCGCAAAAACAGCCAGTGCGTATTTTACTGCATACAGGCTGTAAAATCCATATGCTGAGTACAGTGCATAGAGTATAATCTCAGGTATCCATGCGCAGTACACCGTGTCGTTGCTTGCCGGTGTCCATGTGTACAGTGAGTGGTGTGGGATTAGCGTTTTATGTTCCAGCATGTATTGTCCATACTCCATGTGCCACCATGTGTCGCCATCATCAATGGGGCGGGTGTTACCAATGAATAAGGCAGCAGCAATAAACAGCAACAGTATGACGGTTACTACTATCTTTGCAATTTTCATGATGTGTACCGTATTAACATGGATTTTTATGCCGGTGAAAATGATAGTATATGCCGGGTATACTTTTTTTTAGCAAGCATTTTATTGTTCTTTCTTTTTTTTTGGGCGATAGTTACCGGGTAGATAGTATCATAAATGATGTAATGTACAGTAACTATTGGCTATTTGTTAAAAAAAGTATATAAAGTATATAAAGTATATATTGAATCAATTACTGGTTTTAATTCATCATTTGTCATTCCGCAATATAGCGGCAGTCGTAATAATCGTTGACTTTCTTGTGTTGTGAACTGGTCAATCTACTATAATGTGAAAACTTTATCATCTTTTTCTTATTGCTTCAAATTTGACTTTATCAAATCTCTTTCCCATATTTCAGAATGCTTTCAATAAAACCACTTGTATCAGAATTTTCATTAAGCAGAATGGGTTCAATGCGCACATCAACCTTTTGTACTAATTCAAAAAGTTTTGCACTTAGTTCCAGATAATCACCATTAAACTTATCAACGATAACTGCTATATCAATATCGCTGCTACTGTTTTCAGAATTTTTTGCGTATGATCCATACAAAACAATTCTTTTCACAGGCATTGTTCGTCTAACTATGCTGGCATACTGCTTTGCTTTTGCAACAATTGTTTGATCCATTCAAATAACTCCTCGGTTTTTTTGAGTAGATCATTACAAACCTGCTCAGTGAGTGCTTTTATTAATTCGTTTTTGTCCTGTGGATAGCGTGC
>JAKPOE010000248.1 GCA_029548025.1 Spirochaetota bacterium | reverse complement strand
AATTACTTTTCTAAGGTTTCGGGCGAGGCTAAGATTGGTAATGTTATCTGCTTTCAGGGAGCAACTGCAAAAAATAAAGCATTGGTTGCTGCTTTTGAACAAAAGCTGCAAAAGCCTTTGCATGTATCACAGTACTGTCATCTGACCGGTGCGTTGGGTTGTGCATTAGAAGTAATGGAATCGCAGATTGCACAAACAAGCTTTAGAGGTATAGGACTTTATAAAAAATCAATTCCGGTTAAAAGTGAAATTTGTAATCTGTGTACCAACCATTGCAAGCTAAAAGTTGCCGATGTTGATGGCGAGGTTGTTGCGTATGGATTTTTATGCGGTCGCGATTATCATTACAAAAAGTATGTCAGCAAAGCAAAGGGCATCTTTGATTTCAGCAAGGAACGCAATAAAATTATTACATTACCTTCAAATGAAGGTAATGCACAGGTGGGTATTCCTTATGCATTGCACCTTGTTGATGAAATGGATTTATGGATAGATTTTTTTAAACGGTTGAATGTTACGGTTATTACCAGCAGTGGATGTAATGATCCAGTAACTATCGGCAAAAGGATTGCGCAGGCTGAATTTTGTGCGCCAATTGCGGCATTCCATGGACATGTGACATATCTGGCAGATAGATGCAACTATATATTTACGCCTTTTTATTTAGAAAGGGATGCTCCTCCCCACTCCAGGAGGCAGTACTGCTACTATACACAGTTTGCGCCATCATTGACCTCGTTAATACCTTCAGTTAGCAATAAAGTTATCATGCCTATACTTAACTATGAAATACAACCATTGAACAGCAGACGATTGTTACACAAAGCCTGCAAACAGATGGGAATCAATGCCAACTATATTGAAGTTGTGATGGCATTTGAACAGGCACAGAATACCCATAAAGAAAATCAGAAAAAATTGATGATAAGTGGAAAGCATGCCGTTGAAACCAGAAAAGACATTGCAGTGGTATTGCTTGGCAGGCCATATAATGTTATTCCTGATTCCATGAATAAGAATATACCATCATTGTTTGTTAATTCAGGCATTCCTGTCCTCTATCAGGATATGATACAGTATAACGATGACGATAGCCAGACAATTGATGAACTGCTCAAAGCATTCCACTGGCACTATGCTGCCAGGATTTTGCAGATAGCTCATGGCATAGCAAAATCTGATGGATTATATCCAGTATTGTTGACATCATTTAAATGCGCCCCCGACTCATTTGTTATGGAGTACTTCAAGCGCATTCTTGATGAGGCGGGCAAACCGTATCTTATATTGCAGCTTGATGAGCATGATTCAACGGTGGGATATGAAACGCGCATTGAAGCTGCTGTAAGGTCATTTAAAAATCATTATACGAAAAGGCTGGTAAAAACAACTGCTATTCCGGTAGTTCCTTCAGTTACCCGTGAAACACTCAAAGGTAAAACGGTACTGTTGCCAAACTGGGATACAATGGCATCCCGATTGCTGAAAGCAAATCTTATGCGTGAAGGGATTGACACACACATACTGTTTGAAGATGAAGCCACAATAGCAAAGGGAACGCGTACCAATACAGGACAGTGTTTACCGTTAACCATCATAGCATTTGAGTGCATTGATTATATTCAAAAAAATAAACTTAATACTGCAAACACTATCTTGTGGATGATGGATTCAGAAATTTCATGTAATATCCGTATGTACCCTTATTACATCAAGAGTATCTTTGACAGCTATGGTAAGGGATTTGAAAAAGTAAAAGTATTTGTGGGCGATATCTCATTTAAAGAGGTTTCCATTAAGGCAGCACTATACACATACTTTGCATTTATGTTCAGCGGGTTGCTCCGCCGTGCAGGATGCAGGTACCGTCCGTATGAAGTTATACAGGGTGCTACCAATTATGCCATTGAACAAACTATGCACGATTTTGAAAAAGCATTCATGGATAGGGCGGAGTGGACTGATGCTCTGTCGGGTATGGTTGCTCGTTTTAATGCCATTAAAATTAAAAAAACGAACAAACCAAAAGTTGCGCTATTTGGCGATCTCTATGTTCGTGATAATGATGTTATGAATCAAAACCTTATACAATTTATAGAACAGCATGGCGGCGAGGTAATAACCACTCCCTATAACTATTATGCAAAGATGATAGCCAACCCCTATTTTAAAAAATGGTTCAGGGAAGGGAAATATGGGGAGATAGTAACTGGTAAAACGTTGCTTGCAACAGTTGAGCTTATAGAGCAAAAGTATTACTCATATTTCCAAAAGCTGTTAAATGAGCCCGAGCCGGTGTATACTGTAAATTTTGAGAAGGTGCTGCAGCAGTTTGGCGTAACCATGTATCATACCGGCGAATCATTTGACAATTTAATAAAGATATTTGCATTATTGCATCACTATCCTGATATCTCACTGTTTGTGCAAACAAGCCCGGCATTTTGCTGCCCGGCGCTGGTTACTGAAGCAATGGCAAAACGTATTTATGAAGTTACCGGAGTTCCCATCGTCAGTATTACTTACGACGGTACCGAAAGTTTTAAAAATGATGTTGTGGTTCCGTATTTAACGTTATTACGGAATAAAACACCACAGCAAGAAATGAAGCAAAAGCTGTCTTAGATAAACGTATTAGTGAAACAATAACCATTTCCATAGTGGAATAACAGAAATGGTCGTGTTGTCTATAGTGCAGGTTTGTTCATCATCCATAGTTATAATGATTAAATTGTGTGGATTAAGTTCTTTTTTTGCAGATAGCAGTGCACGAATTTCTCTATCTTTTACAACAGGATTTTCTATGGTGGCAGTTACCTGAATTGAATCAGTAATAGTATACCCCTGTCGTATTATATAATCAACTTCTAATCCATTTTTTGATTTCCAGTAAAAGATATCTTTATAACCACGTATGAGATGATTGAAAAGAATATTTTCAATACTATGACCAATATTTTGTGAATATTTAAAGCCAATAGCATTATATAATCCTATATCTGCGATATAGAGCTTTGATGGATTATATATTTGCCTTTTTACTGAGTAATCAAAAAGATTAATGAAATAAAATAAATACACATCTTCAAAATATTGTAAATATTTCTTAACTGAAGTTATGCTTTTAATTTTTAAAAACTTTTTTATGGCATTAAAACTCTGAATGGTAGCAATGTTTGATATACAATAAAGTGCAAGTTCCCTTATTTCTTTACTATTTCTAATTTTATGTCTGGCAATAATATCACTGTATAGTATATCTCTGAAATAATTTTCTAATAGTATGGTGCTACCTGTTTTAGCAGCCTCAGGAAAACCTCCAATTTGCATATATTCGTGGAGCAGATGCTTGATAGTAGCGCGGGTTTCTGTTATATATACATCATTATCGTTAATATGTACATTTTTACATTTCAGGAATTCTTTGAAGGAAAAAGGGTAATTTACTATTTGTATATTTCTTCCCGTCAATGTTGTAGAAATATCGGATGATAAAAGTGAAGTATTTGAACCAGTTATAAAAAATTTACAATCTTCATTTTCATACATTCGGTTAACCCATCGTTCCCAGCCAGGAATACTTTGAATTTCATCAATAAAAAAATACTTTTTGCCGATAGGGTTTTCCAGTTCTAAATATAATTCATATAATACTGAAAAATCTGATAGAGTAAAATCAACACATCGTTCATCTTCAAAATTAAAATAGAACAAATTATGTATTGGTACATTATATTGTTTCATTAAATCTTTAGCTAGAAGTAATAGCAATGTTGATTTCCCAGACCTGCGTATACCCGTTATAAAAAGTATTTCTTTGGTATTCAAAAGAGGAGCAACTGTATATTGAATTTCGCGGGGGATGTATTCACCTATGTCAATTTTAGAGAAAAACCTCTTTTTATTTTCCAGTAATAATTCATGTAGTTTAGTTTTTTCCATTGATATATATTTGAAATGTTATATTTGATAGTATATATTACATTAGAAATGTAATAATATTGAATAAAATTGTCAAGTATTTTTCATGTAATGGCATGAATGCATGCCTGTTACATTGTTTATAGAATCAATTAATTCTATGTCGTTTTTAATACACTGATTATGAGAGCAGCAAGCGTATTGACTGCAACCAGCGTATAACCCGTTGGTAAATCCAGTATATACGAAATACCTATGGAAATCAGGTTAATGACTATGCCAGCAATCCATGCAGTAATAAGAATATGCCTTAGTTTCAATGATAATGCAATCATTACAGGTGAAAGAAGCAATGCAAATACTACCAGCACTCCGGCCAATTTAACAGAGCTGGTTACTGTAATGGCAAATAATGTAAAAAAAAGGAGATCGCGAAATTTTGTAGCAACACCCCTATACACGAAATTTTTAGTTTAGATTTGTGATAATGGTTATATATTAACCATTGACAGGAGGGGAGCGGGAGGCTACAGGATTGGCAATCAATAAAATGGGGAAGTTTTTGATGATACAATGTACATTAGTATATACTGAAAGATACTCAAATGCTGTTTGATCAATGGCGTCAAATGAATCAACCTGCTGGTATATGCAAACCGGGCAATTATGATGAGCGGAGGTATGAAAATGGACAGTACTGGCAAAGCTGCTGTATGATAACAAAAGAGTAATAAAAAGAATAAATGGATAGCTTGAAATTTTCATTTTCATGCTATTAACTATACTACAGGGTGATACTAATTTCAAAAAAATAATACTTTAGCTTATCCATCAGGTAAAATGCCGCGTTGCTTTGCCATTTGCATCATCTGCTCACCACTTGTTTTTGGTGGTATTCGTTTGTTGTCTTTTAATACAAGGTGTATGGCATCAGCAGGGCACTCTGAAACGCATAATCCGCATCCAATACATCTATCCTTATTAACGTATGCAAAATCGTTCATTTCAATTGCATCCATCTGACATATATCAGCACAACTTCCGCATGATGTACAGTTGTCATTTACTTCTGCAAAATAGTTTGAAAACACCATCTCGGCAGGTTTAGGAAATCGCTTTATAGATAATAACACCGCACAGCAATCGCCACAGCAACTGCACATACCTGCAGGGTTTTGTGCAGTGCCTGGCTGAGTTACCATGCCCTGTTTTTGTGCATTTTTTACGATAGCTATCGCCTCATCGGCACTTATCTTTCGTCCCAGATTATTTTCAATATAGTATTCAGCCATTGAACCAAACATAAGGCATGTTTCCATGGGTTTGTCGCATCCTTTCCCGAGGGTCTTTTTTTCTTTACGACATATACAATCAGCAACCGCTATACCATTAGCTTGCTGTATGATTGCAACAGCATCTTCAAAGGGTGCAACAGTGCTTTTTGATTCTATGGATTCATTTACCGGAATCGGATGCAAAAACATATTGGCATTTGTTGCAATTGCTTTTGCAAGTCCATCATCATAGTATTGTTCCAGTAATTCGGCAAGGTCTTTGGGTAATCGCTTTACCTGAAATTCAAAGATGCCGTGTATAAAGGGGATAGCGCCATATTTTGCAACTCCATCCTTTGTTTTTTTAAAAAGAAGCCCCCGCTTGACCATGTCCTCTAAATGGTTTTGTATTTCCTGTACAGGTTTTGCCATACGTGCAGCTATGCTTTCAGCAGGTTCAAGCATGGGCGATAGTTCCATGAAAAGTTTTGCATCGTCTTCAGAAAAAAGCTTTTTTAATATAGTAATTTCTATCTTTGATTGAGTTTCGGGAAATCCAAGCGAGTACATATCAAGACGTTTTTGCAGTGCAGAGTAGATATCACTCATAACAACCTCCGTTTGTCATGTATTGTCATGTAATGGAAACATTAAATTGGGGACATTCAAATAACGCTGTTATGTTCGTCAAATATATTTTTTTTGATTCCAAAAGTTTTGTTGTTATATTGGATGTTTAAATATTTATATTAGATATACATATTTTTAAAACAATTTATTGTTTTTATAACAACGGCTTTTTTAAGGACATGTTATGGTAATATTGATTTTGAATACAATGTAATATATTTGTCTCATTTAAAACCTTTATAACAACAAAACTGCCGCCTGTATAACCATCTTCAATTCTAAAGGGATTTTCATCATCAAAAAGTGTTTGTTTAAATTGAAAGTTAGAATAGCCCGCGTTAGTCATAAGATTAACGATTTCAGAAGTTGAAAAAAAGGTTGCATCCTTGAATTTGTAGCTGTATTTTGCCTTCATCATCCTTTGTTAATTCACATATTGAAGGCATTAAACCGTTTAAACGTTCATCCATGGAGCGGAGTGCCTTAAAATCAGCTATCGTAATAAAATCATACAGCAGCTTATATTGATTTTCAAGCTCAGATGTAACATTATATGAATTAAGAATTAATTCATATAGTCTATGTAACTGGTTTTTTGCTTCACTCTCAATGCAATGGCCATTTAAATAAAGTGTTATACATACAGTGCTCATATTTAACTCATATCAATGATCACAAACATTAGCACCAACTTTTAGTTTCCCTGCTAAATAATCGTTTACAATGGCATCAGGGTCAGTACCTTCAATACCTATGACAACATGTACATGTTGTTCTTCAAATAATGACATGGCTCTTTGTCCAATGCCACCTGCTAAAATACATGTAGCTCCCTTTTCAGAAAGCCATCGTGGAAGAAGACCTGGTTGGTGAGGCGGTGCAGGAATTTCTTCTTTTTTCACAATAGATTTAGTATTTTCATCAATATCATACATTGCAAATTTATTGCAATGTCCAAAATGTAATGAAAAAATATTGTCCTGTGTTAACGGTACAGCTATTAGCATATGCATTTCTCCTTTTATACAGTTATTGATTGCAGTAAACTGCTGATTATTTCTTCAAAATGCTTTTGAGATGCGGTAGCATTACTGTTTGCTGACTGTGCAAATGGCCTGCCGGCATCACTGTTTTCCACAATAAGAGGATCAATAGGGATGCTCCCTAAAAAGGGTACTCCCATCTCCTGTGAAATTTCACTGCCGCCACTTTTCCTGAATATGAATGTTTCTTTTCCACAATGGGGGCATACAAATCCGCTCATATTTTCCACAACACCTAATACCGGTATATTAAGCTTATGACAAAAGGTAATTGATTTTTTTACATCGATGGTTGAAACATTTTGTGGTGTTGTGACTATGACAGCACCAGTAGGATTTTTAACAAGCTGTGCAACAGATAATGGTTCATCACCGGTTCCCGGAGGGGAATCAATAATAAGGAAATCAAGTTCATCCCATTCAACATCAGATAAAAATTGTTTTATTAAATTGTATTTTAATGGTCCTCGCCATATAACAGCTTCTTTATTGTCGGGTAGCATAAAACCTGCTGATATAACTTTAAGATAGTCATTATATTGTATAGGGATAATTGTATTATGGTTTGTTGCCTGCAAACCCAATTTTTCTATGCCCAGAAGTGTTGGAACACTTGGGCCATGAATATCAATATCAAGCAAACCCGTTTTTAATTTTCGCGATGCAAGCGCTACGGCACAGTTTGTTGCAATAGTACTTTTCCCAACTCCACCTTTACCAGATAAAACCAGAATGGTGTGCTTAATCTTGTTCAGGTTTTCCTCTAATTTCAACTCTTCATCAACTTCAATAGCCTGTTTATCATTCATACCCGGTTTCACCGCATTGGATTTTGAATTTTTATTATTACCAAACATCATAACCTCCTGCAATCATGTTATTTAACCAATTTTTTATACGGCCAGCATACAATTCCACCATCTAAAAATTTTACATTTCTAAAACCAGCACCTTCAAGAATTCTTTGTGCCTCATATCCTCGTAATGATATTTTACAAAAAGTTATTATTTCTTTTGATTTATCAAGCTGATGCAGGGATTCTCGCAATTTACCTAATGGAATTAGTTTTACCCGGACATCATCAATTCTAATCTCTTCATATTCCTGAGGTGAACGAACATCAAGTAAAATAAAATCTTCATTATTGCCCATTTTCTTTTTAACTTCAACTGGTGAAATGGATTTAGTAATGCCATCTAACTTATTTAGTGCTATGTATGCAGTCATAATAATATTATCTATTGCAGGAGAAAATGGAGGTGCGTAAGCTAAATCGTAATTTGCTATGTCATCTATGGTTGCCTTATTTGTTATTGTTGTAATAACCACTTCAATGCGTTTAGCAACATCACCGGGTCCAACTATTTGAGCACCAAGCAATGTACGGCTTTTTTTATCAACAATTAACTTAATAATAATTAATTTTGCATCGGGATAAAAATGTGCTTTATCCTGTGAAGGATTAAGTACTGTAATAAAATCATAACCTCCATCTCTGGCTTGTTCCTCAGAAAGTCCGGTGCGGGCAACATTCATGGTAAATACCTTGCAAATAGCCGTACCCAATACACCTTTAAACGTTGATTCTTTTCCACAAATATTGTTTGCAATAACTCTCCCATGTTTATTGGCTGTTGAACCCATAGGAGCATAGATTGGTTTCCCTGAAACCAAATGTATATTCTCAACACAATCACCACCAGCGTAAATATCAGGATCAGATGTACATAAAAATTCATTAACAGCAATGGCACCTGTTGTACCTATAGTAATGCCAGCTTGTTTTGCTAAGGTTATATTTGGTTTTGTACCAATGGCAATCAATACCAAATCCGAGGGCACTTCCGTTTTATTTGTTTTTACGCTTCTTACATTACCCTGATCATCGCCCTTAATTTCTACTACTGCATCGTTAAGTAATACAGTAACATTATTGGCTTGTAATTCGTTATGAACGTGATAGGCCATTTCAGGATCAAGAAGTGCAGGGAGTACCCTATCCATTTTTTCAATAATGGTTACGTTCATCCCCTGTTTAACAAAAGATTCGCAAACTTCAATTCCTATCAACCCTCCTCCAATGATAACGGCATTTTTGCCTTTTAAATTTTTTTCCTCATCATGAATTTTTCGTGCATCGTCAATAGTTGAAAGGAAATGTACTCCTTTTAAATCAATACCTTTAATTTGGGGTATAAATGGTGTGCCCCCCACGGCTAACACTAATTTGTCATATTCAATATCTATGGATTTACCTGATAGCGTATGTACCGCTTTTATTGTTTTTTTGTTTCGGTCAATTGATTCAACCAGCGTTTGATTCAAAACGGTAATATCTTTCGTCATTTTAAAAAAATGAGTATCCCTCACAACCCCTGCTGCTGTGCTCATCAGTTCTTTATAATCATGCACCTCGCCTGAAAGATAAAAAGGCAATCCGCACCCGGCATACGATAAAAGTTCGCCTTTTTCAATGATTGTTACCTCTGCATCAGGAAGCAGTCGCTTAATTCGTGAAGCTGTTTTTGGTCCGCAGGCAACTCCACCAACAATAACAACTCTTAATTTTTTTCCCAGCATTATATAAACTCCTTTTAGTATTTAATGTACCTGTTAGGGTGTTGATATTCCTTTTTTTATGAAAACAATTTTACCTGTAAAGAATCCCATATCTCCTGAATAGCTTGTGAAGCATTGCCCTTAGAAAATTCAACAATTGTTTTACCTGCTATCTGTGCCTTCACAAAATCAGTATCAAGCGGAATTTTACCAATTACTTTTACTGAATATTTATTGCACAACAATATAATTTCATCAGTATTTTTTATTGATATATCGTACTTATTTATACTAATTTTATCTTCTTTATGGATCAGATTACTATATTATATAGAAATAAAGGATAGATTGCCCTGTGAAAAAAGAACACTTTAGAATGCAAATAGTGTATAATTTAATTTTCTGGAAGGATTTTACCATATACTTCATCTACAAGGTTTCGTATAAGAATATCGCATTAAATTAATAATGTAACTATAAAATATAATGATCGTATGAAAAAAATGTATGAGTTAATGAGTTAATGAGTTAATGAGTTAATGAAATAATAACCATACAAATAGTTAAATCTCCAGATTAATCGCAAATTTTTGTTTTTTTATTCAGCAATGCCATTTTCATTATAGTCATTAAAATCGTCTGGAGAAATACTATCGTTATTATAGCTATCATCTGATTCTTCGGTATTATCATTCATATTGTTACTTTTATCTGAATTATCAATGGATTCATCGTCTTGCTGCTGTTCAGTGTCTTTATTCTGTAACGATTCTTCGCGTTTTTGCTGCTCCTGTTTGTGCTTTACATATAATTTGTTGAGTTTTGCAGTGATGTCTTTGTCATCGATAGTATTATTAGACGATATAATGATTGCGCATAGATTTTGCAATATCAATGATGCCGGTACTTCAATAAAATATTGCTGACCCACCTTGTAAGGATTAAGATACATAGTTTTTGGCGATTCGTTGTACGTTATAAGGTGCACATGTTTTGGTTTGAGCGAGCCGGCTACAATAATTTTGTAATTGATAGAAGAAAAAACAGCATCGGTTAAACCAGAAGACAATTCTTCATCTTTTTTATTTGCTTGAAATTCATTATTGTCATATATCAAAATATATTGATTTTTATTATCCTTATACGGGATGATTGTATTAAGATTATTATCTGTTGCAGAGTCTTTATAATATTTCAATTGATTTTCTTTGATCGTTGCAGTTAATTCAAATCCCTTTTTAAAATCTGTTGAAATCTGCGTAAAGGCAAAATTGACACCCTGATAAAGTTTTGTGATATTATTTTTAGTAAAAGTATCATCCAATTCTTTATTGTTTACCATGCCGGTTATTACTCTGAATTGAATAAATACTGTTTTGTCGTTACGAGGCTCAATGTAATGTATCACATCAAAGCATGCAACGGTGCACAGCATTATGGCAGTTAAAAGCAAATAAATAAATTTTTTCATATATTCACCAGTTTTTATAAAATTGTAACGCTTGTAGATACAATGAAGCAGTATAATTTTTAATAACACTAACCTGACTGCATGTCAACAAATTATATTCTTCTTAAGAAATAAGCCTTTCATGGACAACGCAAAAAAAGGTGCATTGGTTATATTGGCACCATGCTGGATGAGGCAGTTTTAAAAATAATACAAATATTTTTGTGATAGGGCATGCTCATCATTCAGCAGTGCGGTCAGCAGTTGTTGAATCTGTGCTGTCATGGTGCCTGGTGCAGGTGTAAACGCAATATCATCAATCGATGCAATAGGCAGTATGTTGTCAATGCTTCCCGAAAAGAATGCTTCGGTATAATGTTTCATATCATTTACATGGATATCGCATTCCTCATAATTAAACTTTTCATATCGCAGCATGTCAAGAATAATCATCCGCGTAATCCCCGGCATTATGGACTGCAGGGTAGGTGTATGGATACTATCGCCCATAACAAAAAAAATATTAGACGTTGCAGCTTCAGCAATGTTGCCGCCGGTATCAACTAAAATAGCATCAGTAAATCCCTTTCTGGTTGCTTCCATCTGAGCAAGGTAACCGTTGACATAATTGCCCGCAATCTTTGCATGCACCGGTACTGTAGCAGCATCTAATTTTTTATACGAGCTTATACATGCACGGGCAGGTTTTAAAAGTTGTTCCCTGGTGAACGGCAGCTTTTCATAATCCATACAAAAGATGGCGCATGAAATGCTGGTGTTGTGCGGTATAATAGAAAGTTCTATGTCATCATAATAGGCAAAAAATTTCACAAGCCCGTTTGTCACATTATTTGCCTTTGTACAGCTCATAATTCCTGCAACAATTTCTTCATTGGAATAGGGAAGGTTCAGGTACATAGCATGCGCACTGTTTGTAAAGCGTTCTAAATGCTGGTGTATGGCAAGCAGTGCAGTGCCCCTGTTATTAGTAACTATCTCCAGAACCTCAAATATTGCTGTACCCCGGCCAAAGCTGTGCGAGAGCAATGAAACATGCGCGTCATGTATATTACATAATCTACCATTAAGCCAGCATTGCATTTTGGTACCATCCTTTACTGCACATCACAACTATGTACAACCATGAAAAGTATTACCTATATTCAAAAAATAATTTTACTATGTGCGATAGTTATTGTTTATGTAAACATTTTTTCTTAATAGCTGGCAAAAATTGTTAATATACTATCAGAATACCTGCTTTCACTGACTGAGTTTTAACAATTACGTATAATATTTTTTTCATTATTGCATTTGCTATTTTGAAAAAGTGTAGAAAATGAGATTGAGTGTGTGCAATACTGTTTTCATACTTTTAACATTTCATCAATTGTAATAAGGATGTGTACAATATGAACAATAAAGAAAATAACTCTTTATCAAATAATGCTAAACATGAGAAAAAAATTGTTAAACATAGTATATTTGTTAGGAATATTAAACAACACTATCAATAAAGCAAAAGCTGCAATGAAATATCACCAGTTGTCACTGAAACTTATCCAGATAAGGATTGCAGAGATGCAAGCTAAATATTTATGCATGACACCTTTTTACAAAAAGCCTTCTTTACCCAGGGATATTGTGGTACGCCTGACCGAAAGATGTTTTTTACATTGTGCTTTTTGTGCACAGGGGAAAGAGGGTGGTAGGGTCGATCGCAAAAATTTAAAAGAACCACCAATACAATTTGACACCTTGAAAAAAATTATTGATGAAACTGCCAGGTGGAAAATAAAACCTTTTTATAAATTTACAGGTGGTGAACCACTTACCATGGGTACTCCTTGTGCTTAAAATATGATTATACTCTATTAACCATAGTATTAAAATGCTATGGTGATGCTGCACTATTACACTATTATAAGTAAATCGGTTGAAGTACTCTATAGAAGCATTGCTCACCACCAATTTTCCTGAATACTTTGTTGTACTATAAAATCAAAATATGCATCAATGCATTACAAATATTACAACATGACAATTGGTTGATATAGCTTTTGAAATTGAATAATAGTAATGTCAAGCAATAATTTTTTCCATAAATAAATTGATAAAGTTTTTAATACTTTTTCGATGAGGGATACAAAAAAATTTTTTTCAGTATTTATAAAGAATGAAAAAAATCTTGACAAAAAAATGATTATCATTAATATGAGTGACTACTCACTCATATTAATGAAAGGGATATTTTTGCCGATAGTTTTTATGAGTAACTATCGAACAATATAAAAGAAGGAGGGTAAACATTATCTTTGAGAATATTCTATATATCGATAACGATATAATGATTGACGGATGTAAAAAAGCATGCTATAATGCTTAAAAAATACACATATATTAATAAGGGACTTTTGTTATGATTAAACGGAGGCGTATCCATGTTACAGTACAATGTAAAGAATGAGTACGAGCTTATTGCCAAACATTGCCCACGATGTCAGGCGCTTGTTATGGCAGCGGTTGTAAAAACACTTAAAGGTGAAGTTTTAAAGTATAAGGACATCCGCTGTTCAAATTGTGATTGGCAAAGCCCGCTCACTCAGCTAAAAAGTTGTTGAAAAAAATACAGTGATTAGAGTAATAGCACTGCCATGGTGATAACATCGTATTGTGTCGATGTATTGACATAATTTTGCATATGGATCATGGACACAAATGATGTAAACCCTGTAAAAATACTATTAGAGGTAAACCTATGGCAGTGGAACAGACGTTGATTATAATTAAACCTGATGGTCTTGTTAAGTCATTGACAGGAAATATCTTAACCCGCCTTTCTGAAGCAAAATTAAAGATAGTTGGTGCCAAAGCCTTGAAGGTTAGCAGAGAGTTAGCTGAAAAACACTATGAGCATTTAAAAGGAAAACCTTTTTTTGAAGAGTTAATACAGTACATCATGGGCGAGTTGCATAAAACCAATCGTGTTGTTGCATTTGTGTATGAAGGTGACAATGCAATTCAGAAGGTAAGGGATATCGTTGGTGATACCAATCCCGAAAATGCAAATCCCGTAACGATACGGGGTGCGTATGGACGAATTACAACAAGCGGTGTATTTGAAAACGTAGTGCATGCTTCTTCCAGCCCGGAGGATGCTGAAAAGGAGATAAAATTATGGTTTGAACCGGATGAGCTTGTTACTACCATATATCCGGTAAAAAAAATAACATTAGAAAAAGTTTCTAAATTAGTATGGGAGTAATGATATGCTGATCATTATGTTAGGAGCACCAGGCGCAGGCAAGGGGACTATCGCCAGGATGCTTGTTGAAAAATTTGGTATTGTGCAGATTTCTACGGGTGATATGTTACGTCAGGCAGTGAATGAAGGGACACCGGTTGGCAAAAAGGCTCTGGAATTTATGAACTCTGGAAAACTTGTTCCTGATGATGTCATTATGGCTATTATTGAAGAGCGCATTGCACAACCCGACTGTGCACAGGGATTTATCTTTGATGGCTTTCCGCGTACCATTCCGCAGGCACATGCACTTGAATCACTGCTTACAAAAAAAAATATGACAGTGGATGCCATCGTTAATCTGGAAGTGCCCGAAGAAGTGGTGCTGAAGCGGTTAACCAGCCGGCGCACCTGCTCAAACCCCCATTGTCAGGCAATCTATAATATCTATACCATGCCGCCAAAAAAAGAAGGTATTTGCGATAAATGCGGCAGTAGCTTAATACAACGTGATGATGAAACTGAAGAGGCTATTAAGGTGCGCCTTGATACCTACTATGAAAAGACACAGCCATTGATTGATTACTACTGTAAACATAAAGCATATTTTGCAGTTTCCTCACTGGACGCTCATGAAACATTTGATGCAATTGTTCAACGTTTGCAAAAGTAACAAAAAGTTCTTTACAAACATACAAATCATTTTTGATATAACTATTCCATGATGTATGGTTGAGACGCTTTATAGGTGCATTTCTGTACTATTTGGTAGTATACATGGAGAGATGCCTGAGAGGTCGAAAGGGGCGGTCTCGAAAACCGTTGAGGGCTTATGCCTTCCGAGGGTTCGAATCCCTCTCTCTCCGAAACTATAATAGTATCTGGTATAATTAAATGTATTGACATCATCCTGCAAAGCACCTATATTTTAAGCGATAGTTGTTAAAGGAAGAGCAGGGTGATAGTTAATGGCAAGGTATACTGTTGCATCAATGATAATCTTTTCTGTATTATTGTCATCTTCATATATTGCTGCTAAAGATATTCCTTATACATTAGATGATAGAGACAGGCTTATCAGGCTTGAAGAAGGTTTAAAAGAAGGTTAAAAGGGAGTCAATCAACGAATAGATAGCCTTGAAAAACGGGTAGATGGATTGCAGGGTTTGATGTATGTTGTTATAGGAACTATCATTGCACAATCGTTAGCAGTAGTGGGATTTTCGCTGTGGGACAAACGAACATTCTATCATCTGTTGTTAATAAAACAAATGAATTAAGGAGTATATTGAAACTGCACATAAAGAAACAAAAGAATTAAAAGAAAGAGAACTTGCACTTGAAAATGCAATACGGGAATATGCCAAACACGAACCCAAACTGTATGAGGTGTTAAAGTCTTTGAGGTTTTATTATGATAATTTTAGTATTGCGTTGCTCATTCAATATGCAGTTACCTCATTTATTAATGTAAAAAAGCTGTAGAACTCATCAATGTATATATAGTATATATAATACTGGCAAATCTTTAGATAAAGTTTTTAATGAAGTGTTCAGCCATGAGCAAAAACATTGCCATACATTATGATACGCATATTACCGTATTTCAATGAAATCTTAATTGACATCGTTGATTATATTTTTTTAATGCTCAATAATATTGTTTTCAATTATGCTTAAAATAGGTTATAATCTGTTGCTGGAGAGATGTCTGAGAGGCCGAAAGAGCACGGTTGGAAACCGTGTGTAGCTTAACGCTACCGGGGGTTCGAATCCCCCTCTCTCCGAAATAATAATACAATAAAGGTATCTATGTCATATCAGGTAATTGCACGAAAGTGGCGCCCGCAAACCTACAGCGATGTTGTTGCACAGGAACATGTTTCCCGAACTATTGCTAACAGCATAAGCAAAGGCAGGATATCCCATGCTTATTTGTTTGCAGGTCCCCGAGGTGTTGGCAAAACAACCATGGCACGCATTGTAGCCAAATCGCTCAATTGCATCAATGGCCCAACCGACAATCCCTGTGGAGTGTGCGAATTTTGTACAGAAATAAAAAACGGAAATTCATTTGATGTCATAGAAATAGATGGAGCATCCAATACTGGTGTTGAAAACATTCGTGAGCTTCGCGAAAATATTCATTCTGCTCCATTGAAGTCGCGTTATAAGGTATACATCATAGATGAAGTACACATGCTGTCAAAGTCAGCGTTTAATGCATTGTTAAAAACCCTTGAAGAACCGCCCGCACATGTTGTATTTATCTTTGCAACTACCGAGATACAACAAATACCCGAAACCATTTTATCGCGCTGTCAAAAGTTTATTTTTAAACGCATCCCTGTTGCAAGCATTGTTGCACAGCTTTTAAAAATAGCTGAGAAAGAAGGCTATGCTATTGACAATAAGTCGTTATTTCACATAGCGCGTGCAGGTAGCGGTTCAATGCGTGATGCTCAGTCGCTTCTTGATCAGGTTATCTCATTTGGTGGTAACGAAATTACCGAGCAGGATGTGTTGTTGTTTTTAGGAATTGTTTCACTGCAGCAGTATTGTGATTGCATCCATATTATTCTAAAAAAAGAAACTGCTCTGCTCATTGATTTTGTAGAAAGCATCATTTCTTCAGGTGTTGATATTGCACGGTTTGTTGCAGGGTTTGCTGATGTCGTATATGCTATGCGATTATCCAAACTTGCTGATATCTCCCCAATATTAGGATATTCTGATGAGGAAACGGCACTGTTAACAAAAACTGCTGAAAGCCTGCATGACGAGCAGTTAAGCCTGTTTTACACCATGTTATTGGACTGTCAAAATCAGTTACGCTTTACAGGGAATGAAAGGGCAGTGGTTGAGATGTTTTTGATTGATATCATGAAGATGTTACAGCGTCCAACGCTTGCCACAATACTGCAGCAACTGGATACCGCAAGCCCTGAGCCGGTGCAAAAAAAAAAATATAGAGAATCATGTACCGAAGAAAGCTACAATTGAAAATAAGGATGAAAGTAAAGAAGCACTGGATAAAGAACCTGCCGATGATGATACAAAGACCATAATGCATGCATGGACTCAGATGCTGCACGACTGGCGCAATGCACGGCAGTACCTATTTTTTAAACTGACCAATGTCAGAACAGCGTATGTAAATGGACAATTGGTACTTTCGGTTATGGGCGATAGTTCCAACGGATTTTACAAACAGTTGTTATCACAGGAGGAGATAAAACTTATTGAGCAGGAGCTGCATAACCGCAGTAAACGAAACGTATCAATAAAAATCAAATCTGGAGAAGACAATACGCCGCCTCCTGACGCAGTGATGCTGCCACATGCTGAAGATCCTGAAAAGCCGCATCCATTAGCAGAACAGATTAAAACCATGTTTGATGGTGAGATTATAAAATAGTAGAGGTAAACACTATGAATTTTAAAGATGTTGGACAATTGATGAAAGCACAGAGCGAGTTAAAAAAAATTCAGAAAAGGCTTAAAAAAAACGAAATTACCGCTTCATCACGCGATGAAATGGTGAAGGCAACGGTCAATGGTGACTATGAACTGGTTTCCATTGCTATTGATGAAGAAAAATGTAAAGGCAGCAGTATTAAAACATTGGAACGAAATATCACTGAAGCGGTGAATAAAGCAATTGCTGATGCAAAAGAATTTTCATCTCAAGAGATGATGAAGATATCAGGCGAGATGGATATTTTTGGTATGGCAAATGAACTTAAAAAGTTTATAAAGTAGCATGAATCTGCCTTCAAAATATTTAGAACAATGTATCAATGAGCTGTCAAAATTACCGGGTATTGGCGTGAAGAGTGCGTCGCGCATTGCATTCTATTTACTGAAAGTTCCTAAACCTAATGTTGATACATTGCTGACAACTATCGCCCAGTTAAAAAATAATATGCAATACTGTAAACAGTGTGGAGGCATATCTGATGCTGATATCTGCACCATATGCAGTGACAATGAGCGTGATAGAACACTTTTATGTGTGGTTGAAGAACCTGAGGATATGCTGAGTATTGAAAAATCGGGTGCCTTTAATGGTTTGTACCATGTACTGGGTGGAGTTATTTCGCCTCTTGACGGTGTTGGGCCGGAAGAGCTTTCAATCAACAAGCTTGTTGACAGATGCAAACAGGGTGTGAACGAGGTTATTATTGCCACCAATCCAACAATAGAAGGAGATGCAACAGCGCTGTATATTGCATCCCTTCTGAAACCGATGAACATCAAGGTTATGCGTATTGCGCATGGCTTGCCGGTTGGCTCTGATTTAGAATTTGTTGACGCACCCACACTTGCAAAATCCATCACCGGACGAAGGGAGATGTAACCTATTTTCTACCGCTTACCTCAAAAACAACAGGAATTCCCTGCCAGTTAAGTTCATCCTGCAATGTTTTTTCTAAAAATCTATATACATCTTTTCGGAAGAGTTCTGGTTTGTTGACAAAAAGCCGTATAACCGGTGGAGAAATATTGGTTTGCGTTGCATAGTATATCTTAAGATCTCCACCAAGGAGTGGCATGGCATGCTTTTTCTGAATATTTTCTATAATTACATTTATTGCAGACGTTTCAGTTTTATGGTGTGCTCTGTTGTTGACATCTAAAGCTGTTAAAAGCAATTTATGTATTCTAAGCTTATGCAATGCTGAAATGGAAATAATAGGGAAATCAGCTGCGCGATAGTATTTGAAAATCATTCTATCCTTGAATGATTCAAAGGTTGTATGATCTTTTGGTATACTATCCCATTTGTTAATTGCAAGTATTGTTGGTTTGTGTGCTTCCATGATAATATCAGCTATTTTTTTATCAGTTTCGGTTATACCACTTGTTCCATCTAAAAGATGGATTACTACATCACTTTTCTGAATAGCTTCTCTGGCACGGACAATGGCGTAGTATTCTATTGAATTATCAATACGGCTTTGTCGTCGTATCCCCGCTGTATCAATAATCATGATGTTTTTACCTTGAAATCTGAAAATTTCGTCAATGCTATCACGTGTGGTACCGGGAATGTCTGATACCACTGCACGCTGATATCCTAAAAATGCATTTAATAATGTTGATTTCCCTGAGTTTGGACGTCCTACAAGAGCTATTTTACAATCAATTTCAATGATTTTTTTCCTCTTATGCGGCAGAGATTCAACTATAGTGTGAAGGAGTAGATCAATGTTGCGGCGGTTTAATGCAGAAATGGGCAGAAATTCCTGAGCCAATTCGTAAAAATTAGAGAGACATTCCATATCGTTATTGGTATCTATCTTATTAATGGCAACAATATATGGTTTATTAAATTTACGGATGAGTTCTACCAGTTCAAAATCATAAGAAGCGATATCCGGTTTTTCCAGTAATAACACAAATACATCCGTAGAATGGAGATGTTGCAATGCCATCTGCTTAATTTCCTCGGATAGTGTACTATTGGCATTTAGATCAAGCCCCGGGGTGTCATTGATGATGAATGTTGCTTCATTATAGTTCACAAAATATGAAACAACATCACGGGTAAGTCCGGGCTGTTCATCAACAATTGCCTTGCGTTGTTTGATAATTGCATTAAAAAGGGTTGATTTCCCAACATTTTGCCGCCCAATTATTGAAACGACAGGTATATCCTTCACAGTATCCCTCTTACTATAATGATTGTTGCCAATCATAATGATTTCAAGCATAATTATTGATAGTAGCGACAGTACTACAGATTGTTTCTACTACTGATGAATATATGTATGGTGTCAATAGATATTTATTGATATGGAAATTAATTTCTAATGTTTTCATGAATATAGATCGATTGATACATTAATAAAATAAAAGTAATATTTATAAAAAATGATGTTAAAAAAAAATTAATATTTTCATATATCAAAATCATTTTTTTGTTGCAATATTAAAATATATATGTTATATGATCATGATCAGGCTTAATTGTTTACTTTTTAATCATGCGCCATGCATGTAAAAAATTTTAAATCGAGGTGGTGTAATCGATGGAACAAAAAAAGTCATTAAAACAGCTTCAGGCTGAAGAAGTACGAAAGAAAGACAAGGTTAAAAAGTTAAATCTTGAGCTTAATGCTTTGAAAAAAGACTTACAAGCATTAGCAAAAAGTATTTTATCTGCAAAAAAACTGGAAGCAGAAAAGAAAAAAGCTGCACCAAAATCAAAGAAGCCTGCTAAGAAGAAATAAGTTTTTTGATATTACCTAATCATTAATATTATTAAAGAGGTGGTTATCCACCTCTTTGTTTATAAAAAATTTTAATGTTTTATGGTGAAGTAAATATATAAAATTTTCGATAAAAAATATAGCATAAACCAATTGTTCTGTGTATTGAGGGTAATTTGAAGGAATATAAACAAAGAAAATCTCGAAATTTTGAGAATGTAGCAACCTTAGATGATGTTATGGAGTTGTTGAAAGATGAACAATTCCAGAAAAAATTAATGATTAAATTTACCCTTGATAAAACATCAATTGAAATTAATGAATTTAT
>JAKPOE010000246.1 GCA_029548025.1 Spirochaetota bacterium | reverse complement strand
GTGCGATTACAGCAATGCACGTTCACTTCGTTACCTTATCAAGAAAAAGGGCATAACGCTGTATGTGATTGGCACAGGAGGTTTAACCCATACTGAGCGCACAGCGTTATCGTTTATTGGCGATAGTTACTATGATGTGACATACAGGCAGAGGATGTATGATGTTTATGGAAATCCAGTTGATGTGTTTTGCGAAGCTGGAAGGATATTCCATGGTGATGCAGGTGACCGATGGAAGGATGGTGTGACCGCTACAAAGACGAAGGCAGCAAAACCTTTTGTTGCCGAGGTGTTTGGTGTACAGAATGCTCTGCCGTATGAACTGCCTGCGCTGTATCCAAAGCAAACAGCAATAAAAATACTCAATGCAGAAGAGTTGGAAAATAATATCGTTGATATATGCCAGACTATTGCACATAACAATAAACTGACTGGTCAGGTAATTGCCCGTGTTCTTATTGCTGATGGCGGATACTCGCTATGGCTGCCGGTTGCGGATAAAAGAATCCTCAACTATTTAGCAGAGAATCAACACATGCGCATGTATGTTGGCATTTCTCCAAAACAGGATTTAGGTGCACCCTATGGGGTGGGACTTTTACCGGTTGCAGTAGTTGGGCTGCCGGGTAGTCATATTCCATCAATGCTAAAATTAACGGTGAAGGATATTATTCAGCGCCCGCAATGGAAAGGATTTTTTAATCCTCCCCTATGGTTTATTCCTGTTACGGTAAAGCAGATTATACCATTGTCGGGAGAAGAAGATATCCGAAATAAATAATACTTGACGATTGGAAATAAATTGAGTATATTAATATAAAATATAATTTCCTGTCTGTTATAGAACTCGCATTAGCACTCTCCTGTTTTATTATTTTATGGTTATTGTATTCATGTATTAATGGTATTGTAATTTTATTATTTTATATTAATGGAGGTAGATTTACCTATGCGTATGGATAAACTGACATTAAAGACACAGAATGCACTGTATGAAGCGCAGAATGTGGCAACACAATATAACCACCCTGAAATAACCCCCGAGCATGTATTGTATGCACTTGTCAATCAGGATGATGGCATATTTACGCCTATAGCTCAACGGCTGGGTGCTTCGGTAGATGAAATTAAGCGTGAAACCGAGATGGCACTTTCGGCAATGCCAAAGCAGTACGGCGGTCCTGGCGGCGGTGTTATGTCATCAGTTTTACGTGATGTGCTGAATACTGCATGGAATGAAGCAGTTACATTAAAGGATGAATATTTAAGCACCGAGCATCTTATACTGGGGATTGCCACAACAGGAAAAACTAAAGCCCGTGACATATTGAATGCACATGGTTTTACCAAAGAGAATATCCTGCGTGTGCTTGCCGATATCAGAGGCAATAAACGTGTTACCGATGAGTCGGCTGAGGATAAATATAATGCGCTGGAACGGTTTGGCAGGGATTTAACCAAATTGGCACGGCAGAACAAACTTGATCCTGTTGTTGGCAGAGATGAGGAGATTCGTCGTGTTATGCAGGTACTGTCACGCAGAACAAAAAACAATCCTGTCCTTATTGGCGAGCCGGGTGTTGGCAAAACTGCCATTGTTGAAGGCTTGGCACAGCGTATTGTTGCTGGTGATGTTCCCGAAAGCTTGAAGAATAAACGCATTGTTGCGCTTGATATGGGCGCATTGATTGCCGGTGCTAAATACCGTGGCGAGTTTGAGGAACGCTTGAAGGCTGTTATTGAGGAGGTTGAACAATCCGAAGGTGATGTTATTTTGTTTATTGATGAGTTGCATGTGCTGGTTGGTGCAGGCGCTGCAGAAGGTTCGGTTGATGCATCGAATATGCTTAAACCTGCATTGGCACGGGGAGAGCTGCGCTGCATTGGTGCAACAACCCTGAATGAATATCAAAAGTATATTGAAAAAGACAAAGCGCTGGAACGACGCTTCCAGCCTGTATTTACCAGTGAGCCCTCAGTTGAGGATACTATCGCCATTTTGCGTGGTTTAAAAGAACGCTATGAGGTACATCATGGCGTGCGTATTTCGGACTCAGCGGTGGTTGCTGCAGCGGTGCTGTCTAACCGTTATATCACTGATAGATTTTTGCCTGATAAGGCAGTTGATTTAATTGATGAAGCTGCTTCGCTCATAAAGATGGAGATTGATTCCATGCCAATAGAGCTTGATGAGATTGAACGTAAGATACGCCAGCTTACCATTGAGCGTGAAGCAGTAAAAAAGGAAAAGGACAAAGCATCATTAGAGCGTCTTGCGAAGATTGAAGAGGATTTAGCAAATTTAAATGAAAAGAAGAAGGAACTTTCGGTACAGTGGCAAAATGAAAAGAAGATCATAGTAGAAATACGGAAGATTAAAGAAGAGATTGAAAATTTACGAATACAGGAGCAAAAAGCCGAGCGTGAAGGCAATCTGAATTTAGTTGCTGAGATACGATATGGAAAGATTATTGAGCTTGAAAAGAAGTTAAAAGCGCTCAATGATAAGTTGAATGATATTCAGAAAGATCGAAAGCTTTTAAAAGAAGAGGTTACCGAGCAGGAGATAGCTGCTGTTGTTTCCAGATGGACCGGCATACCCGTAAGTAAAATGCTTGAAGGTGAAAAAGAAAAGCTTTTAAAAATGGAGGAGATTATTGAAAAGAGGGTGGTTGGTCAGGAGCAGGCAATACAAACTATTGCTGATGCAGTACGCCGTTCTCGTTCTGGATTGCAGGATCCCAACAGACCCATTGGTTCGTTCATATTTTTAGGACCAACAGGTGTAGGAAAAACCGAAACGGCAAAAGCTGTGGCAGAGTTTTTGTTCAATGATGAAAAGGCGATAGTGCGTATTGATATGTCCGAGTATATGGAAAAACATTCGGTAGCACGCCTTATTGGTGCACCACCTGGCTATGTTGGGTACGAAGAGGGCGGACAGCTTACCGAAGCCATCCGCAGGCGTCCCTATTCGGTTGTCCTGTTTGATGAGATTGAAAAGGCACATCCGGATGTGTTTAATGTATTTTTACAAATACTGGATGAAGGCAGGCTTACCGATGCAAAAGGGCGCACAGTAGACTTTAAGAATACCCTTATAATCATGACATCCAACATTGGGACAGCATATATTTCTGACCCTGCCATACCCTATGAGGAACGGGTAAAAGGGGTGCAGCAGGAGCTGAAGATGCATTTTAAGCCTGAGTTTTTAAACCGCATTGATGATGTGATTGTCTTTAACCCGTTGACCCGAGAGCATATCAATAAAATTATCATGATACAGCTCAATGAGGTGGGCAAACGTTTAAAAGATCGCGGCATAAAACTTGAGCTTACACAAAAGGCGTTAGATTACCTTGTTAACGTTGGGTTTGATCCACAGTTTGGTGCACGTCCGTTGAAGAGGGCTTTACAGAGATATCTGCTCAATCCACTTTCCGTAAAAATTTTAGGCGGCGAGATAATGGATGATGATACCGTTATTGTGGATTACAAGAATAATGAAATCCAATTTAATGTAAAACGCAGTAAAGCTGAGAAGCAAGCAGTGTAAGCATGTAAGCAATAAGGGGATGTCCATGCATCCCCTTATTTTTGTTTAACTTTAGATCCTGAATCATAGTTCAGAATAGCATGCCATTCATGGTCATTCAGAATAACACAGTTTCGAAGAATCTCTCCCCTCACCCAAAAAATTATAATACTATGGATATCTATCATGAGATTGGAATCGTAACATTTAAAATACTATTCAATTATCGTTTATGTAATAGTATTGACAGGCATAGGGCTGTACCAGTAATTTATAATTATTACATGCAGAGAGGCTGTTGCTATGGAATATGAAATCTACGATGTGAATAACATACTGTTGCCGGTTGAGCATAAAATTGGTGCACTGAGCCGTGCTAAAAACCTGGTTGCCGAGATGACTCATCCCAACATTGACTGGAAATACATGGTTACCGAGATCAGAGCTTATCTGTATGATTACATGTATGACATTGTCCCTCACAGTGATAGGGTGCTGCCCGTTATATTCCATTATCTTAAAGAAGCAACGGTACGCAAGCGTGGTTCAACAATCAGAGCTGCTGATACATTTCTGGATCGCTATCTGTTTTTACTAAAAAAAGAAATTGCGGGCGATAGTTCCCTGGACAATGTTACTGCCATCTTTGATAAAGAAGCAATTGATTTTTGCAGGATTTTACTTTCGGATACTCAGGAAGGATTTTATCTGGAGGATGTTAATCAACGTATTATACAACTCATGGAGCTATCGCTTCAGCGAAAGAAACTGGATGCACAGCTATTTGAACTGTGCACAGATATCATCATCAATCAATTTAAACTGTATGTAGAACGAAGTATTGTGGTTGAAGAAGAATATATGGACTCATTGCGAAACCTGTGGAATAGTGATGGTGAATCAATAGCAACACTACGCCAGTATGTTCAAACAGTCACAAAAGAAGCGTATGAAAAAAAATTACAGATAGCACTGGATAGCCGAACTACCATCACGGATTATGAAAAACTGTTACAGCAATTAATCAATGTTATTGATTTTCATCATAATGAAACTGCATGGGAAAAAATATGCATTGCAGCCCGTGAATGCATTGTGCGCAATATAATTCAGGATGACAGCGTGCTGCTTTCTTTACTATCGTTTATGGTAAAAAAATCGCAGCAGGGTAACGATACCAATCTCCAGCTTTATATATCGCGCAGTGTAGCTTCACTGTGTGGTGTGCTTGCACAGCAGCAGCGTTTTGATTTGCTAAAACAGGTTGTACAGATGGTGGTGCCGGTGCTTATATCCGAGATTGAACGAGGTGGTAATTACAATGCTGCATTTGCAACAATCTATACTATCGGTAAAACTGTTGTGGAAATCAATAACCGCCCCATCATTGACCTTTTTGTTGATATACTTGTTCATGCGCGATTTTGCTTTCCACAATTTACAGGTATTGCTTCAGACTGGTCGGTTATGGTGAATGCCAGTCATCTTGCCAATATCCGCACATGGCTTGAACTTATTGAACTTAATCCTGTGTACATGAAACGCCTTGCTGCAAGCCTTATTGCCAACCTTACACTGGGGGGTGTTTTTTTAAAAGACACTGATGTATTCCAGCGTGATATATCACGGTTGCTGAACAGCAACTATAAAGATGTTTTTTACCTTATCATATCACTGGCTGCAGTCTTCCCGGCATTTTATCATGACATCGGCGCTACCGGCAATATACGTGCCTTTACCGAACGTGTTGATACCAATCACCAGATGAACGATCTCATCCATTTTGTGCGCAAGCAGGTGCATGTTGAGTCAAGCAGCCGGACGGTTGCATTACTCCAGCGAGTCATGGACTTCTGGTTGACCGGTGACAAGGAATTACTCAAAGGTATGGTGCCGTTAGAAGTATATAACAATTTAGACAGAACATTCAGGCTTATCAACCTTGATAATGAATCAATTGCACGGCGTATTTACATGGAAACACGCCATTATTTTCCCGAATATGTAAACGAAAAATTCTGGGATTTTTTCTACAAGGTTGGCAAAAAACGTTTTATGGATGCTATTGCTCACCATACCTTTGATGGGATGGATGAAAATGAAAAAAAGGATGCTCTTGATTGTATAGTAGAATATTTTGATAAACAATTTCCTGCTGAAATGACCAAGATGTTGCACCATATTGCCGGAATGTTTGATATTGATACATCGCGCAAACAGATATGGCGCTTTCTCTATGAAATTCCGGATGATGATTTCAGAAAACTGTTTGAGGATGTACAAAGGTTAGATGTTTCTACCGTGAATATAGAGAAATTTATTACATTTCTGCATGTGTACCGCATGATTTTTGATAAGTATAATTTCTCTGATATTAGAGCTATTGAAAAACTGCATCAATATGCATCTGAAAATCTTTTCAACCCACCTGATGACTTTTTCCAGAAACTTGAAGGCAATGATTTGTTTCAATCGCTTCAGGCAATTCTTGATCTGCAAAACAGATTAAAATGGGACATCCTGTTGTCTCAGGATGTGTTTGAACCTGTGGATACAATTGAGTTTAAACGACATATTGCTTTTGGCATACCATCAATGTATGGATCATATAAAGAAAAAAAGTTTGATACATTAAAGGTATTTTTCCACTGCAATATTGTGCGGGTACTCCTTTTTGAAAAGATTATTGAAAATATAAGCATCTATCCTCATCAAAAAATTGACTATGATGCAATCAAGCGAGTGGTAGAACTTTTTATCCAATCGTTTGAAATTGATGGACTTGCCAATCACGAGATGCGTTCGGTTACCAGCTTGCTTGATGCACCTAATATTACCGTAACGCAGTTTCGTGACATAGTAAATAGCCTTCTTGTTATTCATGGTGAGATCTCTGACAGGTTTAATGATACCTTTAAGTCAGTCAGCCGTATTGCTATTAAAAATATAGGAATGGATAATATAATCCCTGATTTCATACCTCCCGATCAACCTGCTAATGTCGAGGTGATTGTTGACAGGTTTTTGCGTCACAGGGTTATGCAGTCACCATTATTGCAGTTAATGGATAACCTTTTATTAAAATTAAGGGACCATCTCAATTCAGTGTATTCCTATATGGGAAATATTGTTGTACTTGGTGCAATTGATGCCCGTATGAAGAAGGGAAAGCTTATTCATGTGATTGGAAAATATGAAGGTACTTATGATGAAACAGAGCTCTATGTTCCTTTGTGGGAGGTGGGTGCCAAGGCACAGGGGCTGATTATTGCTGCAAATATGGATGGGATTAATGTCCCCGAAGGGATTGTTATATCTTCAGAGTTGTATAAAAGGATAAAAGATGGCAATATAAACAATCCGAGGTTTAAACGAAAGCTCATCTATATGTTAAAAAAATATATTGATGCATTTACTGGATTTAGATTTGCCAATCCCCAAAATCCCATACTGTTGTCTGTGCGAAGCGGTGCTGTTTTTTCCATGCCGGGCGTAATGGATACTATTACCAATGTTGGCATGACCGAGGAAATTGTACAATATTTTACACAGTTTGATGAATGGTTTGCGTGGGATTGTTACCGTCGATTGATACACGATTTTGCAATATCAGCATATGGGATGGACCGTCATATCTTTGAAAATCTTATGACGCAGGCAAAGGATGAGGCTGGTGTTGATTTGAAAGAAAAGCTCAATGGCAAACAGATGTCAATGCTAACCCTTAAGTATCGCTATGCAATCAATAAAGCCGGGCACTCTGCTCCCAAAGATCCTTATGAACAGCTATTCTATGCGATTATTGCTGTTTTCAAATCATGGGATTCCCCTATTGCAAGGAACTATCGCCAATTTATTAATATTTCAGATGATTGGGGCACTGCTGTTATTGCACAGCGTATGGTTTTTGGCAATCTATCGCCAACCTCCATTACCGGTGTTGTGCACAGTCAATATATTGAATATGAAGAGTTGCAGATAGTGGGCGAATATAAAACAAGGGCACAGGGGCATGATATTGTCAGCGGTGTTGCAAAGGTATTTCCAATAAACGAACAGCAGAAATTAAAATTTGCCCGCTTTGCGATGTATCCTTCGCTGGAAAAAGCATATCCCAACCATTATGCTACGCTACGCGATGCTGTTAGCCGGTTACGCAAGCGGTGGGGCAATGATATCGAAGTTGAGTTTACATTTGAAAATGATGTATTGTATATATTGCAGATACGGGGTATGGCAAAACATATGTTTGATATAGAAGAGCTTGTAGAAACTCCACAGCAGCTATCGCAGTACCTGCTGGGACAGGGATTGGCTGCTTCAGGAGGTGCTGTAAGTGGCAGGGCTGTATTTGATATCAATCGCATAGAAGCTATACGGATGCAATATCCCAAAGATAAGATTATTTTGATACGTCCGGAAACAAATCCTGAGGATGTCATTGGTTTACAAAAATCGGATGGGATTTTAACCTCGGTGGGAGGCATGACATCACATGCTGTACTGCAGATGCGCCGTCTGGAAAAATCGGGCGTTAGTGATTTTTCCATAATGAAGATTGCTGAAAGTGAGAACATAGCTGTTATAAACAGGGAACAGGGAGGTAAGATAGTCATTCGAGAGGGTGATGTCATAACCATTGATGGCAACACCGGGCATGTTTATCTGGGTGCGCATCCCACACGGAAGGTACATCGATAATATCGTTATGTGCAAAAAAGCTTGAAATATTTATAATAGCTTTTCCAATAGTCACTGGAAGTTGATTCTTAATAGTAGCGTTATTATTATTTACCTAAATTTAAATATAAAAATGGAAGCTGGGGACGGCAACATCCTGTCGGGTATATAATTATTTTACTATATATGGAGGATGATTATGGCAGTATTACCTGATGCACCAATTGGTGTTATGGGAATTGGACGCATAGGCAAGCTTCTGGTATGGCTCTATGCCGCAAAGAAGCAGCAAAAAGAAATAGTTATAGCAACCGGAAGAAAAACGGGTACCTCATTAGAGGATTTAGCGACGTACTTTGAATATGA
Organism: Spirochaetota bacterium; assembly: GCA_029548025.1. The sequence goes on along the minus strand of JAKPOE010000246.1, from coordinate 960 downwards.
TTCTACCTATGGTTCTTTTAATAGGTTTATTGGCGGTTTCAGTGGCAAGAGCGCGGTTGAGATAAAAGATGGTCATGTTTACCTCAATGGTGTAAAGCTAATCTGGTTAAACGAGCCTGACTACAGGGTGCCCGGAAAGATACCATGGGATACATTTGGCGTGAATGTTGTTTTTGATACTACGGGTAAGATGCTTGATCCAACGCGAAATGATGAAAATTCTCTGCGGGGTCATCTTAATCATGCTAAGAAGGTGATTGTTACAGCACCATTTAAAGTAAAAGATAAAGGTAAACAGATTCCGGATGATGCGGTTACCGTAGTTGGCGGTGTTAATTTTGATAAGTATGATGCTGGAAAACATGTTATCATTTCCAATGCTTCATGCACTACCAATTGTTGCGCACCACCTATCAAAGCGCTGGTTGATCATTTTGGCGATAAATTTATTTCATATGCATTAACAACGGTGCATGCCGTAACCAATTCGCAGTCAACGCTTGATGTATTACCTAAAGATGGCGATAAAGACACCCGTAAACGGCGCAGCATTTTGAACAACATGATACCCACAAGCACCGGTGCTGCAAAGGCAGTTCTGGAGGTTATACCCGAAGTGCAGAAACTGGGTATAGGTTCGCAGGCTTCATCCATAAGGGTGCCTGTTAATACTGGTTCGATAGTTATTCTGGATGTTTCGCTTCTTGGTGATTATGATAACCAGTATATCCATAAAATATTTAAACAGTACTCAGAAAAAAATCCAGATATCATGTGTTACTCAGAGAAACAGCTTGTAAGCTCGGATATCGTGGGAAGTACCTATTCAACTATCTATGATGCAGAATTTACCCATCACCGAACCACCAAACGCGGCGATAATTACTATACCATGGTTGACTTAAACTTCTGGTATGATAATGAGTTTGGTTACGTATCTTCACTTTCACGCTTATATGA
>JAKPOE010000242.1 GCA_029548025.1 Spirochaetota bacterium | reverse complement strand
TTGCATTGTAATGTATCGATTGATACCAAGGGATTTACTTTCTACTTCTGAGTTTATCAATACTTCATTTAGTGAATATAAAAAGCAGGAATTTTTAAAACCGTATTTCCAAACCGGCATTGGAATTGCCCTTATCATGATATCAATTGGGATTATATTGCTTGCGATAGTTCTTAGTTTAATACTATCTCAGAGCATTACAAAGCCTGTATATGAGCTGGTTGAAGCCGCTGAAAAGATTGCAAAGGGTAATTTTAACATAAATCTGGTACGCAGGGAACAGGATGAGATGGCATTGCTCTACGAATCATTTAACCAGATGGCAAAACAACTGGATCAGGGTAAGAAGATGATGTATCAAACACAGAAATTGAAGGCATGGAGCGATATAGCACGAAAGCTCATCCACGAAATTAAAAATCCCCTGACACCTATACGGTTATCGGCAGAGCGGTTGTCCCGACGGTATGAAGAACATCATCCAGATTTTTCCTCCATCCTTAAAGAAGCAACAAATACAATTATAGAGGAAGTAACAATACTTATGAATATGCTTTCGGAGTTTTCAAAATTTGCAAGGCTTCCGGAGATAAACCTGCAAGCGGAGAGTATTAACGAGATTATTGAAAATTGTATTGCGATGTATTACGATAATGATAAAATTTCATTTGTGCTTGACTTAAAACCTGATATACCACCTGTTATGTGTGATAAAACATTATTACGGCAGGCATTCTTAAATATAATTCAGAATGCTATTGAAGCAAATGGACATGTAATAACAGTATCTACTGCTTATGATAGTCAACAGGGAGCGTTAACCATTGCTTTTAGTGATGATGGTGTTGGCATTCCGGATGACGAAATTGAAAAGGTTTTTGAACCAACGTTTTCTACTAAAGAAAATGGTATGGGATTGGGGCTTGCTATTGTGGAAAAGATTATTATTGATCATAAGGGCACTATCACCTGCAGTTCCACATTAAAACAGGGGACTAAATTTACCATAACTATCCCCCAGCAATAAGGTTATAACTATGGCAAAGATTTTAGTTGTTGATGATGAAAAAAATATATTAAACACCATGAAGGCAATCCTGCAGGATGAAGGCCATGTGGTGTATACTGTCCAGAATGGAAAAGATGCTCTCCAGTTTGTAAAATCCAATGAATGTGATGTGGTTTTTTTAGATGTATGGCTTCCTGATATTGACGGGATGGAGGTCTTACAGCAGATAAAACAGTTGCAGAATGATATCGCAGTCATCATGATATCAGGTCATGGTTCAATTGATATTGCAGTAAAATCTACACGGCTTGGTGCTTTTGATTTTCTGGAAAAGCCACCTTCCATGGAACGTGTTATAACCTCGCTGAACAACGCCATTGAGCAGATACAGCTTAAGCGTGAAAATGTTATATTAAAAAAGAACATCACCATGGAAGATGAGATGATTGGCAATTCCATCCCAATGCAGGAGGTTAAACGCATCATTGATACTGCTGCTGCAACCAATGCTCGTGTTTTTATAACGGGTGAAAATGGCACAGGCAAGGAACTGGTAGCACGAGCTATCTACCGAAAATCAAAACGAAGTGATAAACCATTCATAAAGGTTAACTGTGCAGCGATCCCTGATGAACTCATTGAAAGCGAGTTGTTTGGCCATGAAAAGGGTTCATTTACCGGTGCACTTGCCCGGCGGTTGGGAAAATTTGAACTGGCTGATAAGGGTACAATCTTTCTTGATGAAATTTGCGATATGAGTCAGAGCGCTCAGGCTAAAGTATTGCGTGTATTGCAGGAGCAACAGTTTGAGCGAGTAGGCGGCAATGACGTTATAACCGTTGATGTGCGGGTTATTGCTGCAACCAATGTTGATGTAAAAGAGGCTATTGAGCAGGGACGTTTTAGAGAGGATTTATATTACCGGTTAAATGTAATTCCCATTTATGTCCCTCCACTTTCTGAGCGCAAGGACGATATACCGCTTTTAGTGGATTATTTTCTTGAAAAGTTTGCTCGTGAACATGGTCTGGGCGTTAAACAGATGAGCGACAGCGCTATGCATTTTATGGTAAACTATGCATGGCCGGGCAATGTGCGCGAACTTAAAAATGTCATTGAACGGCTTACCATAATGGTGCCATCAGAGGTTATTGAGCTTGATGATATAAAGAAGCATATTGAATCGTATGATTACGAAGATACCATAGTGAAGGATTCATCAAGTTTAAAGAAAGCTCGAGAGCAATTTGAAAAAGAGTATATTATAAAGGCATTAAAACAGTTTGATAAAAACGTATCAGCAACCGCCAAATCATTGGGGATTGAGCGCACCAATCTTCACAGGAAGATACGGCAGTATCATATCAATGTTGATAAGTTATAGAGTATGTACAGCACATTAAAAGAAGTATTGCAAACCTATCGTAACTATGCTCACCGTTTACCCATGGTAATAGCATACGAAGATGAAGTAATTCCTTTGACAGTTAACAAAGCGTATCATGACACTGCGCAGGATGTGCAGGATACAACAGCTACTACCGTACATGAAGAGATTGAACGGTGTAATCAATGTCAATCCACGCATAAGATTGCCATGCAGAGCAGATTGACTGAAGCGGCTATCATGATTGTGCTAAATCCACCTGCATTAATTTCCTCAGTTGAAAAAAAGGTATTGCAGCCTCAGGTTGATACCATGCTTCAGCGCATGATGAAAGCCATTGATGTCCAAATGGAAAACTGTTACATTACCCACATGATTAAATGTGAAAGCCAGAAACAATTACCCGGAACGATGTTTTTGCACTGTCAGCAATTTCTTGTTAAAGAGATAAATCATGTTAATCCACGCGTCATTATAGTTATGGGCGAAATGCTCCCCATGCGGAAAATAATAAAAAGCATGGATGCCGTTCAATGGTTTGGCATAGAGCACCCAATAACATTAATTAAAAATCCTGAATTAAAAAAAGATGCATGGAAAACCCTCAAATTAGTCAGGGCAACATTGGATGAAAAATAGCGATATGTTTGCTGATGTTGCCGTTGGATTGCCTGTTGAAGGTTTGTTTACCTATAGCACAGCAGAGTTCCCGATCACAAAAGGGATGCGGGTTGTCGTTGACTTCAACAATAGAAAAATAATCGGTTGTGTTGTCAATGTTCATTCACAAAAACCTGATTTTGAAATTAAGCCTGTTGCAAAAATAATTGACGATGAACCAATCTTTGATGAGCGCCTGCTTGCTATGGCGCAATTTATTGCGCATCACTATGTATGTTATTTTGGCGAGGCTGTGAGCACTACCATGCCATCCGGAAAATCGTATAAAACAAGACAAAAGACTTTTTTTGCGGGCGATAGTTACTCTGAAATTACCCTTACCCCTGAACAGGAAGACATACAGCAGGCAATACTGCAGCAAGGGCAAAAGGCACACTGCATCTATGGTATAACCGGAAGCGGCAAAACAGAGGTTTACATTGCATTAGCCAGGGAGATGATTAGGCGCAATCAATCGGTGTTATACCTGGTGCCCGAGATTGGTATATCATCGCAGATGTTTATGCGTCTTAAGGAAGTATTTGGCAACAGCCTTGTGATGTATCACAGCGGCATGAGTCCTAATGAGCGGTTGTTAAGCTGGCGGCGCTTTTACCATGGGGATGCTGCGATTGCTGTTGGTACTCGCTCGGCTATATTTATGCAGGCACCACATGTTGGGCTTATCATTATCGATGAGGAGCACGATGCCTCGTATAAAGAAAACAGTACGCCACGCTATCATGCACGCACCGTTGCATGGTACCGCCATAAAAATGAAGGCAGCATGCTTGTATTGGGTTCGGCAACTCCATCACTGGAAACGCTGTACGCAGTGCAGGGAAAAAGAATAATGATGCATACATTGCACAGGCGTTTTGGCAATGCAACACTGCCACAGCTTGAAATACTGCCTGTAAAAGCTTCAGGTGGCAATAAAATAATTACCAATCAACTGCTGATGGCAATTAAAAAGACAATTGAAGCAAAAAGACAGGTTATACTACTGCTTAACAGGCGGGGATTTGCACCTCGTGTTATATGTGATGATTGCGGCATGAGCGTACAGTGTCCTCATTGCAGCATAAGCATGACCTATCATAAAAAAAAATTGTTATGCCATTATTGCCATTATGAGTCCACCATCCCTGAGCAGTGTGAACACTGCGGTTCAAAAAATTTAATATATGTTGGCAGCGGCACTCAGCGCATAGAAGAACTATTAACCAGGATGTTCCCTCTGGCTACTATTGTGCGCATGGATCAGGATACTGCACGAAAGAAGAACTTTGTTGCTGAGGTTGTCAGCAACATGCAGCAGGGGAAGATTGATATTCTGCTTGGTACTCAGATGGTTGCAAAGGGATTTGATTTTCCCAATGTGGCACTGGTTGGCGTTATTATGGCAGATATTGGGTTATCGCTTCCGGATTTCCGAGCAGCAGAACGCATCTTTGCATTGCTGGTACAGGTTGCAGGAAGGTCGGGCAGGGGCGATATTGCAGGTAAAGTCATAGTGCAAACAATTAATCCTGACAATCCGCTTTTTAATCATCTTAAAAATTATGACTACATTGGTTTTTGTCAAAGGGAACTATCGTACCGAAAAGCCTTGAACTATCCTCCGTATGTACGGCTGGCACGGCTGGTTATCCGTGGTAAAGATGAAGATGAGGTGGCACAGGTTGCAACGCTTTATAAAAAAAAGCTGGATGAGCTGTTAGCGCACTATCCTGGCATCACTATTTTAGGACCGTCACAGGCACCGCTGTATAAAATAGCTTCATACTTCCGCTATCACATTGTATTGAAATCAGGCAGCGTTGATGCATTAAGTGGGATGATAGCACAATGCAAAAAAAATATGGATGTGCATAACGCCTATATAGAAGTAGATATTGATCCACTTGATTTAATGTAAGCATTTATTTTTTTTCTTCAAGGACAATTTTATTGCCGGCGATAGTTACATAAAAAATGTCATCACTTTCTTCAAGCCTTTCCAGTATGGTAAAAGCTGCTGAGCGTTTAAACCTTGCAAGCATGGTGTTGTTGCGAACATAGCAGTAAAGCTCAGCAGCTTTTCTGATATGAAGCGTGTCAATAGAAAGTTCCTCTTCCTCGCCGCTGCTCAATGTAAGGATAACATGTTCAAAGTCAGCAAAGCCTTCAAAGCGTGCACCGGTAACAAAGATAGGTGCGTCCTCTACAACGATAGGATAGGTAAAATTGGCGTAATGCAATACGTATGTTCCATCGCGTGTAATAGTAATTGATGAATTAAAAAAACGTATAATACGCTGATTGGTAAAAGGCTCGCCATTGTGAAACCAGTTGCCTTCAGCATCAAGGCGTATTTCATCAATTGCATGCTCTTCAAATAATTTTTTTATTTCATCAGGGATTTCAGGAAACTCTGGCATACAGTATATTCACCTCTCAAAAAAGATAGTGTATAGTATCACTGGCTGTGTAAGGTTACCTATTTTGTATCATGATTATATGCCATGGTAGGTACATACATGCTCGTGTGCAAACACATTTTTCTTTTATACTGCCATCTTTAAGGGAGTTGGGTAGTATTGTATTGCTGATTCACCGAAATAGAAGTATACACCTACACAACCCCCTTGTGTTCCCCCCTTTGTAAAAGGTGGGAATTGTGTGGAGGTTAAATCCTCATTATTTCTTCGACAGCTCTTTTTCATACGCTTCCGTTGCTACTTTACGGTTTAAGCGTATCTGCTCGTTTGAAGGGTCTAACTCCGAAGCTTTTGTTAAAAATTGTAATGATTTTTTATAGTCATGCTTTGCATAGTAACACCTGCCTATAGTATGGTAGGCTTGCGCAACAATTGCGTCGTCATTGGATACCTCCAGCACCTGATAGAATATCTCCATAGCCTTATCGTATTTATGCTGGTTGAAGGCAATTGTTCCAAGTGCTAACAATGCTTCCGCATCATTGGGAGCAATGAGCAATGCCTTTTGCAACGATTGTATAGCCTGTGCCTGCTGTTTTTCATCTTTTGATGTTGATAAAATAATCCCTGTGTTAACATAGGCTTTTTTTGCATAGTCATTGTTTTGATTTATTGCAATGACCCTGTTAAATGCTTCCAGTGCATAGTCATCTCTGCCTTTGGAGTGGTACAGCATACCAAGCATAAACTGGGCTTCCTGTAAATGAGGCCACAGGCGAACAACCTTTATGTATTCATCCAGCGCTAAATCAAGATACCCCTTTTCATAATATAGATTTGCAATTGCAAGGCGTGGTTTTGGATTATCAGGATTATTCCGGGAAGCTTCGTTAAATGCTGCAACTGCCAGTTCAGGCTTACCGGCATGTTTATAGGCAATGCCCATATTATACAGGGTGGAGCTATCGTTTGGGTCTATTGCCAGTGCTTTTTTATAATAGGCAACAGCTTCATCAAAGCGATGCTGGTCGTCACGAATGTTTCCCATATTGGCGTAGGCAACGCGTGCATTTTCTGAAACGGGTTCATAGATGGTAATTTGCTTATAGTACTCAAACGCAGTATCCAGATCCCCTTTACGATAGTACAGCTCGGCTAAACGTGCAATGATCGCAACATTCCTGTTTTCAACCGGACGTAAACGCTCTAAAACTGCAATACCTTCATCATAGCGATCCAGGGATGCATACGCCTGCGATAAGCCTTCTAAAAGTTCTTCTTCATAGATGCCGGATGATTCGGCAGCTTTAAATTCTGCCAGTGCTTTGTCAAATTGCTGGCGCTGCATATAAACAATACCCAGATTGTAGTGGTTGATTGGTTCATTGGGGTCAAGCTGTATGGCAAGGTTTAAATATTTTTCGGCCATGGCATAGTCCCTGCGGTTGGTGTAAAACGAGCCTAAACGGCTATATGCTGATTTTGCAATAGCACCGGTAGGGTCAGCAGCGGCAGCTTTTTTAAAATATTCGGTTGCAGATAGCTCATCGCCGGTTTTTAAAAATGTTAATCCGGTGTTATAGAGGGCTTGTGGATTATCCGGTGCAATATCCAGAGCCTTTGTATAACTTTTTGCAGCATCAGGGAATCTGCCCATATCAAAATAAATATTTCCCTGTAATAATAGTAAATCCGGATTATTGCCATCAATGGCGATAGCTCTGGTAATAGTGGCTAAAGCGTCGGGATAGTCTTTTTTATGGCGATACGCTAGTGCTAAATTTTTAAGTACGGTGGTATCATCAGGTTTGTACTTTAATGCTCGTTTCAATGTTTCAATAGCTTTATTGTAGTCACCCTTATCATCGTATATCATGCCCATGTAGGTAAGTGCTAAAGCCTTATCATTATCAGATGCATCCGATTCAACTACCTGATTAAACTCATCAATGGCGCTGGTATAATTTTTTTTAAAATAGTATGTTTTCCCGCGCAGTATATGCTGATTTTGTGATATGTCCTCAGGGGCAAGCTTTTCATCGCTTAAGCCGGGTAAAAGTTTATAGGCATTGTTGCCTGATTTTTGAATGCTGGATAAAAATGATTCTGGCTTCTTTACAAGCGATACAATACCAACAACAAGAGCAACGCCTGCAATGAGCACCATTGCGGCAATAAGGGGATGAAGTTGTTTTGGTATGCTGAGATGTAATTTTTTGCTCTTTTTTTCTTCTTTATTTTCTTCTTCAATGGAAAGGATACGCATCCCCTGTGTATGGCTATCTTCAGGAATAATGGTGAATCTATTTTTTTTTACCGGAGGCATGGTATTTACTTCTTTTCACCTTCATGAATCCGTATGGCATCTAAAATCCCATTTATAAATTGTCCCGAATTTTCGCTACCATAAATCTTGCCCAATTCAATGCCTTCATCAATAGTCACCGCATGCGGTATCCCATCACAATAGAGCAGAGCATATACCGAGATGCGCAATATGGATTTATCAACCGGATTTATGCGTTCAAATTTCCAGTTTCGGGAATACTGCTTAATTAAATTATCAATACAATCAATATTGGCGATAGTTCCGGTAATAAGATTTAATGCAAAATCCATGATATCTTCAGGGATTTCTTTATCAACCCAATCAAGCCGTGTTAATTCATCAACAGGAGTGCCCACAGTCTCGTACATGTAGAGAGCCTGCATTGCAAATTCACGGGCTTTTCTTCGATGACCCATTATCGTAACTGTTTATACAATTGTGCCATTTCAATAGCTGCCATTGCCGCATCAAAACCCTTATTGCCTGATTTTGTACCAGCACGCTCAACTGCCTGTTCAATGGTATCGGTGGTTAAAACGCCGTAGATAACCGGAATGTTTGATTGCAATGAAACCTGCGCCACACCTTTTGATACCTCGGCAGCAACATAGTCAAAGTGAGGTGTTGCACCGCGGATAACAGCACCCAGGCATACCACTGCATCATAATTGCCCTTTGACAGCTTCATTGCAATGGGTGGTATTTCAAATGCGCCGGGCGTCCAGACCACGCAGATATTTTTTTCATCAGCATTATGACGCTGTAAGCAATCTAAAGCCCCGGATAAAAGTTTGCTGGTTATAAATTCATTAAAACGCGAAACAATAATAGCTATTGTTAAACCGGATGCGTCTAATTTTCCTTCTATTGTGTTCATACAAAACCTGCTCTTCAAAGATTTTATTATGTGCGATAGTTCCTGATATCAGCATTGCCATCGTTATCGTTAATAGTAGAAAGTGTGTGATATCATGCTCATTTAAGTCAAGTTATTTTTTAACCTGGTTACTGTCATCTTTTCATCAGCACTGTATAACGATACTTTATGTTTACACTGTGCAATAGTATGACAGCAAGCAATCCATGTAACAGTAACTATCGCCCACCACACCTGCGATAGCTTATTTACTCATTGTTGCCTGAACAAACTCCAATGTTTTACGAACATCATCTTTGAAAAAGCACTGCAACCCCTGGGTCCAGCTTCCGTCGGTAAGGTCTTTGCGAATACGGTCGGCAGTTTCCTGACGCACGCATAACTTTAACGGTGTAAACGCATTGCCAGGATTATTTTTCCATAGGTTTATAAGCTCTTTTGCCCGGCTGATAAGCTTATCCTCGTCAGCCAGCTCGTCAACCAGCCCCATTTTTAATGCTTCGTCAGGGCTAAACATGTTGCCAAAGTACATGATGTCCCTGAATTTTTTGTCACTGTCAAGCCCAAAACGCACCACATTCCACTGGGCAACTGATAGCGGAAGCCCTATCTTTATCTCGCTCATCCCCATTTTAATCTTTGGATGATTCTTCATGATACGGTAATCACAAGCCATGGCAAAAATCATACCGCCGGCAACGGTATGACCGTTGAGTGCGGCAATAACAGGCTTTTCAAACATAAAAAGCTCTAATAAAATTTCTTCTTCAACATCAAAAAACTTGATTACCTCGTTTATAGTGGTAAAGCTTAAAAACATGGGAAGGTGAAAACCAGATGAAAAGGTTTTTCCCTCGCCTGTGAGGATAACACCTTTAATGGTTGCGTCAGATGCTGCTTCTTTTAAATACTTTCTCAGGTCATTCAGTACTGTATCGGTAAGCGCATTTGTCTTGCCATCATTAAGCGTCAGGATGTACACATTATCTTCAACCTTTTTTGTAATCATACAAAGCCCCCTATAGGTAATGATTAATCATAATTACATATCAGTAACACAATAGAAACAGTTGCCGTACATGTAAAGAATAAATTTTAAAACATGCCATAATTAACTACATTGTTGTTTTATTATTTTACCATATTGTACCATTGGGTTATCTGATAATAGCATGATGCACCACACCGTCATTCAAGGATTAATCCGGAATTCAAATGTGCAATGCTATATCCTGAATCAGCGCTCAGGACATGATTCAGGATGACAGGCGGTACTACCCCCCTTGTGCCCCCTTTATAAAAGCTGGAAATTGTGTGGGTGAGTTCATTGGCACAAAATAGGTTTTATTCTTCACAATTGTTTTTACAATATAATTTCGTAGTAACCACATTATGCTTACTTGATAAGTTCTGCATTCTTCATGGTAAAATTTCTTCAAATTGTGTAAGGATGGAATTGATACTTAATAATTGGGGTCAGAGCCCTGTTAACTTCACCCTTTCGTTCAAAGGGGAGTAGGGGGAGTATGTAAACTCTGCATGCCAGAAGTTTATTCCTATAGACCATTGAGCTATAGACGCACGACATCATAATTTACGATACAAGAAGTTGATGCAGGAGGGGCATTGCATTCATTATTGATTTTCGTATATACATGGTAATACATAGAATAACCCACGCATCAAATCATTATGCGTTCTGTTCCGGGCATAAAAAAAGTCTTTTTAGCTTATGGCCATAGACGTATAACAGCAAAGTCATAATTACTTCCATTGGAGCTATAACCTGCGACAAGGATTTTACCATCGTTTTGCACTACTATTGCGTGTCCTTTATCATCGGATGAACCTACTGGTGTGATTACTTTGCCACCGCTCCCAAAGCCAGTATCAAGCGTACCGCCGGGATTATAGCGTACAACAGCAAAGTCCCAATGACTCTTGATGATATGACCTGCGACAAGGATTTTACCATCGTTTTGCAGTGCCATTGCGTATCCAAAATCATCGGATGAACCCACTGGTGTGATTACTTTGCCACCGCTACCAAAGCCTGTATCAAGCATACCGTCGGGATTGTAGCGTACAACAGCAAAGTTACGATTGCTATGACCTGCGACAAGGATTTTACCATCGTTTTGCAGTGCCATTGCGCGTCCACAATCAGCGGATGAACCCACTGATGTGATTACTTTGCCACCGTTACCAAAGCCAGTATCAAGCGTACCGCCGGGATTGTAGCGTACAACAGCAAAGTCATCATTACTTCCAATGATAGAACCTGCGACAAGGATTTTACCATCGTTTTGCACTGCCATTGCGTATGCACAACCACCGGATGAACCCACTGGTGTGATTACTTTGCCACCGCTACCAAAGCCAGTATCAAGCGTACCGCTGGGATTGTAGCGTACAACAGCAAAGTCATCATTAATTCCATTAGAGCTATAGCCTGCGACAAGGATTTTACCATCGTTTTGCAGTGCCATTGCGTATACCAGATCATGTGATGAACCCACTGGTGTGATTACTTTGCCACCGCTACCAAAGCCAGTATCAAGCATACCGTCGGGATTGTAGCGTACAACAGCAAAGTCATAATTACTTCCAAGGCTATGACCTGCGACAAGGATTTTACCATCGTTTTGCAGTGCCATTGCGCGTCCAAAATCATCGGATGAACCCACTGGTGTGATTACTTTGCCACCGCTACCAAAGCCAGTATCAAGCGTACCGTCGGGATTGTAGCGTACAACAGCAAAGTCAGGATTACTTCCATTGTAGCTATAACCTGCGACAAGGATTTTACCATCGTTTTGCAGTGCCAGTGCGTATCCCCGATCATTTGATGAACCCACTGGTGTGATTACATTGCCACCGTTACCAAAGCCAGTATCAAGCGTACCATCGGGATTGTAGCGTACAACAGCAAAGTCTTGATTACTTCCAAGGCTACAACCTGCGACAAGGATTTTACCATCGTTTTGCAATGCCATTGCGTTTCTTAAATCATTTGATGAACCCACTGGTGTGATTACTTTGCCACCGCTACCAAAGCTATCATCCAATGAACCTGAAGCCTTCCACCATGCATACAGGGTTACATCATAGCTGTCCATTACAAATGTCTCTCCCGGGCTATATGCTGAGCCCATCCCATCTTCCTGTATATTCCAGCCAGCAAAGGCAAAACCTGTTTTTGCAAGGTTCTCTGTGTTCCCCAACACCACAACCGTCTGTCCCTCTTCATAGGCGGTGGAATCCTGTGGCACGCTTCCGCTTGTTGCACCATTTTCATCATAGATAACCATATAGGTTGGTATTGCTGGATTGATTGTTCCGGTATTTTCTGAACTACCTGAACTACCTGAACAGCTCAAAAACAGTACAACTACTCCCATACAAAGTAAAAAGACTGGAAAGGTTAATCGTTGTTTCATGATATCTCGCTATAAACTTACATGGAATTGTTATGGTCGGTTGATATGATGTATCTGCATATTAATCATAACAATATCAATATTTTGTCAACTATTTTATTTCTATCCTATATACTATATATATACCATAAGATTTTTTCTATACAATTAGTATTATTGTGTTTTTGTTGTATCATCATACTTTCTTTTGTTGGGC
>JAKPOE010000231.1 GCA_029548025.1 Spirochaetota bacterium | reverse complement strand
TGAAGAATCGTAATCGATCATATCCTTGTATTTGTTGTGAAAATAAGTCAGATTAACAGTTGCTATCGATAACAATGGCTGCTCAATGCCAATATCATAACCGGTATTTTCCTCCGGTTTCAGGTCCTTATTTTCAACTACCATACTGCCGCCATCGCCATAAATCTGGTACAGCCCCGGCGCTTTGTATCCCCTGCCGTAATTTGCCTTGAGTTTCGTCTTTATTTTTGGTATAACGATGGCGGGTGAAACAGTATAGCTTTGCTGCCAGCCAAAAATTTCATTGTTATCGGCTCTGACACTGGCAGTTAAGTACAGTATATTGCCTGCATTGATATGGTTTTGCGCAAAAAAGCCAGTGGTGCTGTTATCGTTGTTTGTTGATGTGTCATTTAAATAATCTTTTATGTGCGATAGTTCCTTTTCATAGTTTACTCCCACGGTCAATGTATCAACATTCTTGAGGCTGAAAACCTGCAGCCATTCTGCACTGTAAAACGAGCCGGTGTAAGTATTGTCTGCTGGCCAATCCCAGGCGCCATCATTATAATCATAGTATTCACGCTGCGTTCGCGAAGCATTCACCGTAACGCTTTGTTCCCAGAACGATGCGATGGTATGCTTGATGGTTGTGTAGCCTGAAACTTCGGTACGCTCTTCATCGCTGTCAGGATCATCAGTATACGAAGAGTCATCAACCTCAATAGCTGACTTTTTTGCCGTAAATCCAGCATCAATCAATAATGGGGCTACAGGGGTAAATCCAAATTTTCCCGTGGCGTACCGCTGATAAAAGCCATCATCATCAAAAGGTGCTGCAGCATTTTTTGGCTTTGCTGCTTTTGAATAACCCTGTGCTGATATCTGCCCTGCGGTCAAAGAATAATTCAATGAGCTATCGCCCCCGCTTATATTTGCCGACTGCTGTGTGGTGTAATATGAACCTGCATACATATTAAGTGTTACCGCTGGTTTGCCTTTTCCTTTTTTTGTTACAATGTTGATGATACCACCGGTTGCATCCGAACCATACAGAGCGCTTTGCGGACCTTTAATAATTTCAATGCGCTCAATAGAGTCGGTTGCAAGGGTAGCAAAGTCAAATGTTCGCTCGATAGTTGATATGTCATTAACCTTTACGCCATCAATCAATACCACCATGTTGCCGGTCTTTGCACCACGGATAAAAACGCTTGCAGTACCACCCAATGTTGATGACTGAACAAGCTGTAGCCCCGGCACCGACTGAAGCACATCCGAAACAAAGCGATACCCTCCCTTTTCAATATCCTTTTGTGTTATTACAGCAACCGAGGCGCTTTCAGCATAGGTGATGTTGCTTTTGTAAGCACTGATGATAACGTCGTCCAATGCAACCTCGCCTGTTTGTGCATTGGTGGAAGGGGCTACTGCCTCAATAATACCCGTCAGATTATCCGGGGTTGAACCGTTGTCCTGCGCATATATGGCAGGAGCTATCGACAAAAAAAATAAAAGTGAAATAAAACAATTGTTGATTTTAAGCATTGAAACCTCCTCACAGTTTAAAAGTGTATGTCTGGAATGAGGAGGAGGGAAACCAATAAGCTAAAAATAAAAAAGCATGCCCGAGGCATGCCACATTAGTTAGGATCAAATTGCTTTGATACTAACTGGTTCCCAATCCTCGGGGAATTCCAGCTAAAGGAGTATCTGGCTTACCCAAAATATAATGGGTTCACAGTTGCGGGTCAGCGTGGGATTTGCACCCACCTTCCTCCTTGTCTACTGATTTTTCAGTAGAATGATTCCCATTGATTAATGTTTACTATAACCTGTCAATACGTTTTTATGCTTACTCTCAATATATTTTGCAGTTGGCTTGTGATAGGGAGTTATGTATTTTATTTGGTTCTGGTGCAAAGGGATGTGCCAAAAAAGGCAGCGATGTTGATATTGCTATCATTGGTGATGGAGCAAAGGTGATGCATGACCCCTTCTATCACATTCTATGACAATTATTTAGCACAATATGAATGTACTGCTGTTTTTGCTCGTTTAAAAATGTAATAATACATTAATGTGTTGACTGGTGAACATTTTTTTATTATCATGCTAAAAGAGCGTCCGCTCATATTGTAAATTTTGTACATTGTTTTCTTGAGAGATAAAGAAAATAACAAAATGGAGGATTGATAGTATGGATAGCATTGAAAGTATAACAACAGAAGGAAGAAAAATAGCCAATAAAATCAGG
>JAKPOE010000185.1 GCA_029548025.1 Spirochaetota bacterium | reverse complement strand
GCTCATTATCCTATGAGCAGGCTAAGGATTTAGATGATTATTATAAATATGATTTTAATGGTGGGTTAACCGGTATCCCTGGCGAGGATATGTTTTATTACAAATTTAATGAAGAAGAACATACAAATTGCGACTTTTTTACATTAATCAATGCTCATGGGAAAGATTTCTCAGTCGTGATAAAGCCGTATATAACAAATGAAGATGCTACGATCAGAGATGGTGCGAATATACAGAATCAACCAGGCGTGCAAAAGCGCACACGAGATATTGTTAGGAAAGGGGTTGTTTCCCAGATTAGCATTGATTTATCAATGATTAAGGCAACCGCAGGCTATCATTTTGAACAATCGGATATGAATATATATACACAAAATTATTGGATCCAAAATGACGGTTCACTTTTATACAGAGGATACGGTATGTATACCACCAGCGGTGATACCTTTATTAATAGCCCGTACGGAAAACTGGCCGGGGAGATAAAAAATTTTAAGTGGCAGGTAGGAGTAAAATATTTTCGCTTTAAAGAATCAGATTCCCGAGGATATACAACAACATATCCGGGTAGTGTACCAGCGTTGACAAGAGCACCAGATTTAGACCGGGATGAAAGAATCTATGATATAATGCTTCCCACGATGGGAGTATCATATTCATTTACTAAATATTTTGAAGTGTATTCCAGTTACGGTAAAAATTTTATACGACCGTATGCATATATGCCTTTGCAAAACCTTTATAATAGACTGCGCACACAATTTCAGGCTGCAGGTATAACATTAAATGATCTTTTTAAAGGATATGATATTGAACAATCTGATAATGTTGATGTTGGTGTGAGGATAAAACGCCATTATTTAGAGATTAATCCAACAGTTTTTGTATCACAACATAAAAATCTTTTAGTAAATGTGACAGATTCGCGAGTAACCGATTCCGGTACCGGTAAGGCAGTAAGCTATCAGCAAAATGCAGGAAAGGCAAAAGGATATGGATGTGAATTGGGAACAAGTATCTTTGTTTCTAGGTGGGCTACGATTTTTGTTAATCCAACCTATAATCATCTTGTCTATGATGGCAACAGTACCTATCAGGGTACTGTTTATGATAATGATGGCAGGCAGATTGTTGATACACCACAATGGGTTGTTTTAGCCGGGATTATCGGGAAGTATAAGCAGCTGGAATTAGTACCAATGCTGCGCTATATAGGAAAACGATATGGTGATATTATGCACCATGAGCAGATAGATGCATATAGTGTTTTTGACGTAAAGGTGAGTTATTGTAAAGATAAGATACACATGTTAAAAAATGTAACATTTTCGTTAGAGTTTGATAATATATTCAACAAAAAATATGTTTCGGTAATTAATGCTTCTGATGATACGGTATCGGGAACAAGTTATTATGCAGGTGCACCGTTTTCGGTAAAAGGTTCTGTGTCGTGTATGTTTTAAATTAATAGTATACAGGGGATATAACGTATGAAAAAAATTGCAATTTGTGGAAAGGGTGGTGTTGGTAAAAGCTTGATGGTATATCTAATTTCAAAAGCTCTGATTGATAAAAATTGCCATGTTCTTATAGTCGATGCTGATGAATCTAATACAGGACTGCATCGAATGTTTGGTTTTTCAAAAATGCCACAATCTTTCATGGAATACTTAGGTGGGAAAAAAGTAGTACAGCAGACGATGCTCAAAAGATTTAGGAATGGCAAAAATGAGCCTGAAATGAGCATTATTGAAAAAGAACAGTTTGATACTAACAATATAGATGATGACTATATTGTAAAAGAGGGTCCATTATCTTTTATTTTTATTGGAAAAATATATCATCCTCTGGAAGGGTGCGCTTGCCCGATGGGTGCAGTTAGTACGGCTGCGCAAGAAGTACGTGCTATAATAGGAAATATTTTTACTCATTAAATTATAAGAGGTGAAATGGAATCAATAAGCTATCCAATTAAACCCATTGGGTATATTAGACACCGTCATAAAGATGTTCCGCGCCATTGGTCATTATCAGAGCTTGAAGGTGAGATAGTTATTGATGAGGATTATGCGCTGGGTATACACGATATAAAGGCAGGCAACCTCATTGTGGTATTATTTCTTTTTGACAGAGCTGTATCCTTTACCATGGACAGGCTCATTGTAAAGCCGCCACATTGTGATGAGTACCTTGGTGTTTTCAGTACATGTTCGCCAGTTAGGCCAAATCCTATTGGATTATCCATTGTTGAAGTTTTAGAAGTACATGGTTTTACAATAAAAGTTAAACGGATAGATATGTTTGATGGTACGCCGGTACTTGATATTAAACCGTATATTCCTTATATGTCATAAACCAATAAGCAGGGGAGTTGCTTTTATATACTATGAATACGGATCTATATAAAACAATTGGCTGTTGCGTTCTATGCTTATTTTGTATATTGTGTGATACCAGGTTACCTAAAGGTAATAGTGTGATAACTGATTTTGCAGGCAGGAGGGTAGCTATTCCAGAAGAAATTAAAGGGGTAGTGGCATTGAGTGCTTCTTTACGATATGTGGTCTATTTACAGGCTTTTGATAAAGTAGTTGGGGTTGAGGAGCTTGAGAAAAGAAACTCTATGCGCACTATTAATGCAGATGGTAGAATGTATTGGACCGCAATAGCAGACAGAGTTGGTGCTATTCCAGGCATAGGCGAAGGTGGTCCAGGCAGGCTTCCGGATTTTGAAAGGCTTATGGAGGTTAATCCTGATATAGTATTTACATTTGAAGCAAACAATGCAGAAATAATACAGCGTAAAACAGGTATTCCATGTATTGTCATATCGGGCGCAACGGGAATGGATGGTTTTTCTATTGATGATATAAAGAAAACATTTTTATTTATGGGAAATATTTTAGGTAAACAAGTACGAGCGTTGCAACTATGTACATATATTGATACCTGCATTGCTGATTTACAGCAAAGGGTCCATAATACAAAAAAAGTATCAGTATATGTAGGAGGGGTGAGTGCACGTGGTGCACATGGAATAACCAGCACTGAAAGTTTTTATCCACCTTTACAATGGCTAAACGTTTTGAATGTTGCCGATGAATTGGGCAAAAAGGGACATCTCTTTATTGATATGGAAAAGCTTATTGTGTGGAATTGCGATAATTTATTTATTGATGCTGCTGGACTTGCACTCATTGAAATTGATTACAAGAAAAACAGTGGTTTTTATAAAAAATTAAAAGCAGTTGTTAAAAATAATGTATATACTGTATATCCCTATAATTTTTATAGAACAAATATAGAAGTTATGATTGCTAATTCATATTTTATTGGGAAAACGCTTTATCCTGAACGGTTTAATGATATTGATACTGAAGAAAAGGCCAGGGTAATTGTGAAAGAATTTGTTGGTATGGATGTATACGATAATTTAAAAAAGAGTTATAAAGGATATGGCAAAGTTAAATTTACCAATGCGGGACTCACCGTACATTAAATCTGGATTAATGCAACAATATTTACAGTTATTATATGTAAAATTGGGGATAGGGTTTGTGTTTCTGCTTTGTCTGGGTGCTGCTTTTTTGTTTTCTCTTACTGCTGGTTCGCTTCATATACCGTTTGGTAAGATTATCACAACATTATTTTGGCAAAATGATCTTTCGTATGTGATATACAATATTCGATTACCTAGATCTGTTGCTGCTGTAATTGCAGGAGCATCGTTAGGCGTTTCTGGATGTGTTATCCAGAATATTTTAAAAAATCCATTGGCATCTCCCTTTACACTGGGTATATCTCATGGTGCAGCATTTGGTGCGTCAGTTGCAATCATTGGTTTGGGTGCGGGGATTACACATTCATATGGCAATGAATCTGTGAGTGTTTTCAATGTCTATATGGTGGTGTTTGCTGCATTTGCAGGTGCTATTGTAGCTGTATCAATAATACTTCTTTTGTCATTGGTTAAAAAGGTATCACCGGAAGCAATTGTATTGGCGGGTGTTGCTATGAGCAGTCTTTTTGGTGCTTCAACAATGGCGCTGCAATACTTTGCTACAGACTTTCAGGTTTCGGCAACAATATTCTGGACATTTGGTGATATCGGAAAAGCCGGATGGGTAGAGAATTTGATTATGACTATAGGCTTTATAGCTTGTTTTGTTTATTTTTACATTCATCGATGGAATTATAATGCATTATTATGGGGTGATGATGTTGCAAAAAGTTTGGGTGTAAATAGTACATCCTTACGCTTACTGGGGATGTTATTATGCGCACTGATAGTTTCACTCTGTACTGCTTTTTTAGGTATCATTGGATTTGTTGGGCTCATTGCTCCGCATATTGTTCGGATGATTATTGGCAATGATTATCGTTTCCTTATACCATATTCAGCTTTGTTTGGCGCTTTATTCCTTTTAATATCTGATAGTATCGCAAAAATGCTTCTATCACCAGTAATTCTTCCGGTTGGGATTATAACTTCATTTCTGGGTGCACCAATGTTTTTTTATCTACTGGTAAGAAGGAGTACGTTATAGTGTTAAGAGTAGAACATCTTTTTGCTGGATATGATTCAAAAATAGTTTTGAAAGATATTTCGTTGCAATTGCATAGAGGTACAGTGGCAGCATTACTTGGTCCAAATGGTTCAGGTAAATCAACGCTTTTAAAGGCAATAGATGGAATAATAAAACCTGATAACGGTGCTATTATCCTGGATACAATGAATATTAATGCAATGACAAAAAACAATATCGCACAATCTATCGCATATCTACCTCAATCAGGCAATAGTTTCCCATCATGCAACGTATTTGAATCAATACTTCTTGGGCGAAAACCATATATATCATTTGAACCAACAAAGCATGACATGGAAATTGTTGAGAAAACCATTAATAATTTTAATATAGATTCATTAGCATTTAGAACCATAAATCAATTGAGTGGTGGAGAAATACAAAAGGTTTTGATTGCACGAGCCATTGTGCAGGAGCCTGAGGTTTTATTACTGGATGAACCTATCAACCATCTGGATATCAAAAACCAGATTGAAATTTTACAGATAGTAAGGTATTATACAATCAATTACAATTTAATTACGTTAATAGTGTTTCATGACATTAACAGAGCACTGCAATTTGCAGATAAATTTATAGTGTTGAAAGAGGGATATGTCTATGGTGATGGTGATTCCAAAATTGTTAATCCTGAAATAATGAAAGGTGTTTATGGTATTGATTTAGATTGTATTGAATACAAGGGAAGGAAGTTATTATTTGTATAAATAGTATAATAGGTATTTACTATCTCAAATTGTAAAAGAAAAGTTTGTTGTATAATCCTTATCCGTTTACAAAAATTTCAGAGATTATGGGAAAGTGATATATAAAAAATGATTTTTTATAAATTATAAAAAAAATTTGCATTTTTTCTACAAATACATGTATACTTAAATGATTGTAATTAAGAAGGTTGGTTATAGTTTGTTGTATTTGTTCAAATCTATAAAATGTGCAATATTTTATCTTTACTTTAATGGAGGATATACAATGATACGGGGTTTAGTATATTTGGTAATTATAAGTTTAGCCATTATAGGCAGTTGCGCAAAGCAGAAGGTTGATGATTATGCATCAATAGCGTTCAGTATAGGTGATGTGAAGAAGAATGGGCAGTTAGCAGTTATCGGCGAAGCGATAAATCAAAGGGATATTATTGAAACAGGTGCACTTTCGTCATGTGATATAAAAATTGGTGATTCCATAATCAGGATAAAAGAAAAATCAAAAGCTATTATGGCACAATTTTTGCGAAAGGATGGCATTGAAAACACAACACTTGGTCTGGATATTGGGAAGATGATATGCAAACCTAAAAAGCTTTTAAAAAATGAAAGTTTTTTAGTGAAAACTCCAACCGCAGTTGCTGGTGTACGCGGCACAAATTTTTCGGTTGAAGCTGATGCTAAAAAAACAACACGTATCAAGGTTTTTGAAGGGAAGGTGGCTGTAGTAAAGAGGGTAGAAGCAGTTGAAGAACATGTTGATAAAATTATTGAAGTAGCTCCCGTTGTTGAGGAAAAAGAAAAAGTAATTATTACAGCGGATGATGTAAAAAAGGCAGAAAAGAAGGTTGAAGTGATTATTGCAAAGGAAGGTGAGTCGCCTAAAGCAATAGAGAAGGTAATTGCAGTAGCTAAAGAGGAGATTGTGGTAAGTAGAGATAAGGTGGAAAAATTTAAACCTGAAGATTTTAATGATGAAAAGCAGGGAATCATAAAGGTTGAAGAAAAACCAAAAGAGGTAGTTAAAGAAGTTGCAAAGGTTGTAAAGAAGGATAAACAGATTCCAAAACCGGAAGGACAACTGCTGGTAACCCGATATGAAATTTACTTTGTAAAGAATGGAAAGGTTGAATGGGAAGGCAAGGTTGTAAGCCCTCCAACAAAGGCTGATGACAAAATTTATATTGCATCAGGTGATTATATCTTCTGTGCTAAGTTAGATGGAACAGTGCTATGGCGAAAGAAACTGGCAAACGATGGTAAGATTGAATTGGAAGGTGAGAAGCTTGCAGTATATGCAGGAGGGCAGAAGAAAATACTGGATAAATTAACAGGTGAAGAAGAGTAGATTGATTTTGAAATAAAAGCTTTGCCATAAACTCCTCATTTTCAGTAAACCTGAAGATGAGGAGTTTTTTATGGCATGGGTGTTGCCATCCATATGAAATAAAATTGGCGGTGGATGTCATCCTTAACGCTGATTCAGGATATAACGATAGATATTTGGATTCCGGGTAAAGACCTGAATGACAATGTACGGTGTATATACTTCATACTGTACATTCTATCGGTGCAGAGCGTTACTATTTATTTAATATAAATTTGTTAACCAGAAATTCGGTTTGCATTGGTGTAAGGTCAAACTGCTGACTGGCTTTCTCAATAAGCTTTGCAATATCGGTGCCCGGGCTCTCCTGAAGTTCAAAGCTAATAAAACGTATAGCCTCTTCCATTGACTTATCCATGATCCATCCCCTCCTTACAATGCCCTGAGATATTCTGGTTTTAATATTGATTCGTCTTTTGTATTGATAATATGGTCAAGCAACGAAATAACCTGTATTTTATCGTCAGGCAATGTAGCTTTAATGGGTAAATAGTTAGATGCGTGATTTGATGTAAAATAGCATGTACTGGTTACATCCATATTTTCTATCATGAGCTTGAGCTCGCGAAGTAAGCCAAATTTATCGGGCAATACAAATTTGCCCTGTACATAGTCACGGTATAAGGGTGTATTGGGTAAAAGCATAACGGTTAATGCCGATGCATAGTCGGGTGACATGGCACCTAAATGTTTGCCGGTGTCCATGGCATGGGGGATGCTTAAATCAATACCACCAATCCCCAGCAGCACTGTTTGTGATAGCGCAATACCTGCTTCTTTAATCTTTTGTGCTGCCTCTAACTGTTTATGCGGAAGCGCCCCTTTGCGTATCCTGCGTAGTACTTCTTCATTGCCGCTTTCAATGCCATGGTATACAATGCCAAGCCCGGCATCTTTTAGTTGTTTTAATTCCGCCACTGATTTTTTTAGTATGGCTTTGGTATTGGCATAAACACCAATGCGCTCAATATGCGGATTCTTTTTTTTAATGTAGGCAAATAAATCCAGCAATGTTTCGGTTGGCAGTATAAGCACATCACCATCGGTTAAAAAAACACGATCAAAGCGGTACCGCGAAGCCTCATCAATATCACGCTTCACCTGCTGCATATCTTTGACATAAAATTTTTGATCCTTATAGGTACCGCAAAAGGTGCACATGTTGTGCGAGCACCCAACGGTTACCTGAATAATCATACTATACGCTTCTGAAGGGGGGCGTATGATATGTCCTACGTAGTCCATCGCTTGCTCCTAAAAATGTTTGGGTTCTTGCTGCCATAACATTGTATGCAACTGAACGTTAAGCCGTACCGGTAATCTGTCACGCAGAATATATTCTGCAAGTGTCTGCGGCTTCATGGTTAACACTACCGGTGAAAAGTTAATAACACAGCATGTATTGGCACAATATTTTTGCATAAACTCCTTAGCATAATTATAGTCATTGTCATTGGCTATCACAAATTTTATTTCATCGTGTGGCTGCAATAATTGCAGGTTTGTAAAGTTAAATGACTTTTCCTCGCCGCTTGAAGGTGTTTTAACATCTACTATCCTGTGTACGGGTTGCGGTACTTTTTCCAGTGAAATACTGCCATTGGTTTCAAGCTGAAGAGGATAGTTA
>JAKPOE010000085.1 GCA_029548025.1 Spirochaetota bacterium | reverse complement strand
AAATACCCCCTTACCAACCCCCAAAGCGCACCTCAGACGGCGGTGTGCCTTATCCCGCTATATGGATTATATCTTTGCCTTCGTGCTGCGGAAGACATCCTGTCTTTGTCCTCGCACGAGCCGTATGGCGCTACGGCATCCGTGCCTTCGCTGTTTTTCGTTAATCCAGCAGTGATAAAAAAATGGGGTCAGAGCCGTTTCCCTCATTCTGAGGGAGCGCCAGCGACTGAAGAATCTGTATTTTTATAAGGTCGAGATTCTTCACTATAATAAATTAAAATTATAGTATGCACATCTACATATATGACAGGTAATTACATTAAATTGTATTAACAAAGATAGGCACATTTTTTGCATAAATGCTGTATAGCACTACAAATCCCATTCCAGCACAATTGGATTAATTGAAATTTGATTTTTTGTTATATCAGTTATGGAATATATAGAGCCTTCTACAAAATTTATAGTTTCAGTAAAATAATATTCTTTGCTTTCATTGCCATATTCATTCATAAATTTTACCCGATAGGGAAGTTCAGGATCTTTAATAAGTGATTTAAAATAAAAAAAGTGAGGATACAGGTCATCATTTTTTATCTGGATGATGAACTCTCTTAAATTATGTATTGATAATTGAAGCTCTTTAACTGACGGCTGTTCTTCTGGAAGTTGATAATGGCTTCCACTATTCCGTAATTGGTTTATTCTAAATGTATTAAAGCTATTGGTTAAATTTTTTATTTTTGCAAACACATCGTTATCAATAGCAAGCGTATTTTTGCCCTGTGGTAAAATGTTTGTTATATTTTTAAGAATTTCATTCATGTCATTAAGTCCCCAACGGGCAGAGTCTATTTGATATATGCCATTTTTTGTCTTCACCTGCAATGCATTAAACGCTGTTGCTACATGTTCCTTAATCTCTTTAATAACAACCTCATGCATGCGCACTTCTGTCGTATTAACGCTATGGATACAATATAGATAGCTTATAATATGGGTTAGTATCATCTCAATAGTATTACCAATAGAAGATATATTTTGTTTTAATATATCTTTATTATCGGTTTTGTCATATTCCTGTGTTTCCATGATATATTTTTGTATTGAAAATATTTGTTTAGGAAATATTTTTCCAAGAAATGTCATGATTGCTCTATATATGGTATCTACAACTTCTTTATCAGACGGGTCATATCCAGAAAATGTATCATCTAAATGCAATAGAGCAAGCATTGAATCAATTATTGTTGGATTTGTTTTTAAATAACTTAGTATCAATTCGGGAGGTTTTACCTGTATAACATGATGCAATGTTCTATTGTATATATTACCACCGCTTTTACGTACAATCTTTTCCAGATCATCAAGCCTATTGATGCTTGTATATGTATCCAATATAATCCCGGCAGTATTTTCGGCAAGTGACTCTGAACAATATTTTTTAGGGGATAGGCCATATTCTGTAAGTGCATAATACGAAAATTGCCCTCCACGATAAGCTTCAGACACCTTTAATCTGTCCTCTTTAACTGTTTTATCATAATTGAGATCTAACATTTTTATATTTTTATTAATAGCACCAATGATATACCGTACAGGAAATAATAATATCAACTGTATCTTTTCATTTGCAGTGTAGTTATTGATATTACCCTTCTTTGCATGTTTCAATGCATTAAAGTTTATTTTATTATATTCATAGTTTATGATAGTATCCAGTTCGTCATGATGAGAAGCCAGCAACTTATTAAGGATACCATCGATATCACGATCAGAACAATGATGACTCAAAAAAAATTTTAAATCATGAAAATCATTATTAAAATCAAAATGACCATCTATAGGAAACGAATCATTTCCCAAACCACTTATATATAACGATAAAATGTTACCAATAGTATTTTCTTTTATAGAATAAAAAAGAAAAAATAATTCCAAAGAATTTTTTTCTATAAATTCATTGTGACGCACTATGCCAAGCGGCCCCAAAATAAAATGCAAATAACCAATAATGATGTCCGCAAAATTATTCTTAACATAGGTATTAATTTTTTTAAAGCAGGTATCAATAAAATCATAATCAATTTTACTAAAATCCACTGTTTTTGAATAGTTGATGATATATATAATTACAAGCAAAAGGGCATCCTCTTTTGAAGAGGTTTGTAAAAAAGCCGGTATTGTGTAATCCTCTCCAAATGGAGGAAAACCATGTAATCTTATGATATCAAAATCAATTTTATACTGATTCATAGCCTCACTGTTCCACTGGTTTGGCCATATAAAGCCATTGCTACCATTAAACAAACTATCAATACCTTCCTTATTCCAGGGGATAATCTCCAGTATCTCATTAAATAAACTATCGGTGTATGGTAAATAATATAAAAACCAAAAAATGAATTGAAGCTTTTCCTTATACAATGCCTTTAAACTGTTATCATCTATCATGGCTTTTACATCCTATCAATATGCTGTGTATAGTATTTATTAATAAAATTTGATATATATAGTATAAAAATCAAGTCTTTTCTATTTAAGAAACCATACACAATGAGGTATTAGTCATGGATTAGAATAACATTACAATACGTTATGTCATCCTGAAGGAGTGCTGACAATTGATGAGTCTTTTTTTAGCAACAATTAGATTTTATATAATCGAGTAGAATGCCAATATTATCTATCTATCTATCTATCTATCTATCTATCTATCTATCTATCTATCTATCTATTTACGTACATTTCATATCTAACAATTCAAACCCTGAATTGCAAAAAAAAAATGGGTCAGAGCCGTTTTTGTTTTCACAAGAGAAAAAGTGGCTTCATGCACCTGCATCCAAATACGCCATACCTCCCTGTATGGCTGTTTATTGTTGTTTTGACGACAGTGGTGAATTATTTTTGTTTATACAAGAAGGGATTCTTCGTCTGCGCCTCAGAATGACAGGCGTTACTTTTTTTTAAAAGGAATGTTAGATATATCTTCATGTTTCTTTCTCATATTTTCTTTTGTTGGGCGACAAAAGTTTTATCGTTTCGTAAGGGGATATTTATGCGCTAAATACCCCCTTACCAACCCCCAAAGCGCACCTCAGACGGCGGTGTGCCTTATCCCGCTATATGGATTATATCTTTGCC
>JAKPOE010000128.1 GCA_029548025.1 Spirochaetota bacterium | reverse complement strand
ATTATTATATTTTTATCGGAGGTTATCATGGACAGTAACTATCGCCCATGGATATTGCTCTTTGCCTTTTTAATGTTATTGCCAGGCTGCACCTCATTAGGGATGCGCAGCATACCCGTAGATGAATTAAAGAAAAAATATGCCAGCGCCTCTTCACGCTTTATCGTGATTGAGGATGTTACAATCCATTATCGTGATGAAGGGAAAAAGGATGCACCCGTTTTGTTGCTTTTACATGGGGTTTGCGCTTCTCTTCACACCTGGGACGGCTGGGTAGCTCTATTAAAAGATGATTACAGAATAATCCGCGTGGATGCCCCGGGTTTTGGTTTAACCGGGCCCATTTCATCCGGCAATTATACACCCGAGTATTATGTTGAACTTATTAACAAAATGCTTGAGCAGCTTTCAATACCAGAGCTTTCAATTGCAGGGAATTCGCTTGGCGGTTATATGGCATGGCAATTTGCGTTAAAATATCCCCAAAAAGTTGAAAAACTAATCTTAATTGATTCAGTTGGCTTCCCGCAGGAAATGCCGTGGCTTTTAAAATTTTCAACAAATGCTTTGGTACGCCCATTTGCGCGCAGTGCGATGCCTCGCTATTTTATCAATAAAGCTGTTCATGAAGTGTATGGTGATCAGAGCAAGGTAACAAAGGAAGTGGTTGACCGATATTTTGAGCTTTCGCAACGGGAAGGAAATAAAAGCGCATGGATAGACATCTTTATGGTTATGAAAGAGTATTCAAAACGGGAAGACCTTTCAAAAGGCTTAACTGATATACACTGTCCCATCATGGTCATGTGGGGCACAAAAGATATATGGATTCCCTATACTACTGAGTTCCCTAAATGGCAGAAAGCACTGCCGCATGCAACCTTCAAGGTGTACGAGGGTGCTGGACACATCCCGATGGAAGAAATACCTGAAGTAACCGCCCATGATGCCTTTGCATTTTTAACCGGTAAAGAACTCACAGCACGGAATTAATATCTACCGGGTTGGCTATAATCTTTTTATCCTGGAACCTCAGGGCATTTTTATTTACAAGATATTCAATGGTTACAATTATCCAGCCGCGCCCAAGCCAGCGGTGTCCGTTCTTCTTCGGATACATCATATTCATCAATCTATCAAAGGTAATCCCACCGTTTGGAGCATTTGCAATGATAGAGTAAATCTGCTTTGTGCGTGATTTTCGGTATTCTATTATTTGCTCAATGCGTTGCCGCGGATTGGTAACCGGTTTACCATGCGCACCAAGTATACATTGCAAATGAGGAAGCTGCAAGCAAGTATGTAAGGTTTGCATGTATGCCTGAAGATCCGAGCGGGGAGGTCCAAGCCATGTATAGATACTGCGCAAAACATTATCGCCGCCAAACAGTATGCCCTGCTTTTTGTTGTAAAGCATGATATGATCGGCGCAATGTCCTGGCCCTGGTATGATTTTCCATTTTGCATTGTCTACTGTTATAGTATCCTGCGGTGATATGATGATGTCAGGGTTGGGAACATACTGTATGCCGTACAATTTTTTAAACATTTTTTGGTAAAAAAACTCCAGAGGCAGCGCCGCTAACCGCTGTTTAATGGTTGAATACCGCTTTTTTAATACTCCATCCTCTTTATTGGCATGAATATAACTTTTCCGGTTTGCTATAACATGCGTCATAGGTTCCGTAAGCATTACCTTTAAATGGTACTGCTGCTGCAATCGTCGTAATCCTGCAAAATGATCTGGATGGGTATGGCTTAACAGTACCCGCGTGATGCGCCACTTTTCATTAAGGCTATGTACGTAATCAATTGCATCGCCAACAATCTGTATTGAATTATCATCACCATAACCGCCATCAAACAGCAATCCATCACTGCCAGCTATAATATAAAGGTTAATTGGTGGCGTTACCTTCAGTGACCTGTACTCTACAATTCTGAATATACCGGGATATACTTCCTTAATGTTTTTTATCTTCATATCTATTTCGCTTTCAATACCATGCAATGCCAGGTGCTCATACTTTCATCATGAATTGGTGTACATCCACACTGTTGAAATAATTGTATTATCCCTTTAACCCAGCGATGGCCAACACCGCTTAGTATTATTGTACCACCTTTTTCAACCAATGATACAATGTTTTTAACATTTTTCTCAATAATATCTGATAATAAATTTGCAACAATAATTTTATATTTTTTATATGTATTAACATTTGCAATATCTGAAACAAAAAACAATATTCTGTTACAGCCATTTTGTGCAGCATTCTCCTTTGCGCGCTCTACCGAGGTTGTATCGATATCAAATGCTTCAACTGTTCCTATGCCAAGCATTGCCGCTACAATAGCGATGATGCCGGTACCGGTGCCAATATCACACAGTGTAAGCGATCGTCGTTCTTCCAGAGAAAAAGTATTTACAATTTTTTCGAGTTGCTGAATGCACATGCGCGTTGTGGGATGGGTGCCATCACCAAAGGCATCCTTTGGATTTAAGGCAATAGTATATGTATATGAACTATCGCCCCCCAATGCTTTTGTGGTAGGATAAACATAGATTGATGGCGTTATTGCAACACCAGTAAGATAATCAAGATACCGGTATTTCCAGACCTCTTCTTCTAAATTGTTTATCTGTAAAATATAATCTTTTGCAAATGATGGTATTTCATCCTCTTCATCAAACAACGCAATAATTGCCTTTTCATCATACAGTATTGAAATGCTCTGCGCGTAGAGCGCTAACTTTTCACTTAACTGTTCATCAATATCAGCAGTAAAATAAACCTGATACATAGGCTAACCACATCGTGAAAAACCACATATACGGCATACCGAGCATCCTGACTCAAATTCCAGCGGGCCATGACATTCAGG
>JAKPOE010000168.1 GCA_029548025.1 Spirochaetota bacterium | reverse complement strand
TTGAATTTCATTCGCCGGTCAATAATAAACGGCATTAAATCTTTAACATTTACAATACCAATAATATTGTCGATAGTTTGTGAATAAACAGGGATACGTGAATGTCCTTCGTCTATAATAAGTTTAACCAGTTCTTTAAGGTTAACAGTATCTTCAATGGCATTTATATCAACGCGGGGGATCATAATCTCCCTGACAAATTTTTGTGAAAGACTTAAAATGCCCTGAATCATCTCCTGTTTTTGGATGATAGGCTTGTCCATGGATAGATTAGTATTTTTATTATTAGTTATTTTCTTTTGTTTTAATGTTAACAAAAGCTGCTTCAACTTTTTCCGTATTTTCATTATCTGTGGCTTTTGTTGGTCTGAAGACATAAATAGTATCTTAAATGACCTCCTAACAAAGATTTTATACATGATGATATATTTATATAAAATATGTCAATTTGATTTTATATTGGGAGAAATGAAAAATGTCAGATTAACTGGTTTAATTATAAAATACACTTGACAATAGAAGGTATTTCTTTTTCTTAGTCATCAAAAGAACATATCATAGTTTATTTTACATTTTAAAAATTAATAAAAAAGGAGTGGCCCATATGGATAGTATGCTTTTCTGGATTGCCCCAATTGGGTCGATCATAGCTCTTTTGTTTGCTTATGTCTTCTATAGATTGATGATGAAAGCAGACAAAGGAAATGAAACGATGGTCGAAATAGCCCAGGCTGTGCGCCAAGGGGCATTTGCTTATTTAAGGCAGCAGTATAAGGTGGTCTCTTTGGTATTTGTAATCCTGGTGATTTTGCTATCAATTCTTGCTTATTATGGGATTCAGAATCCATTTGTACCATTTGCATTCCTAACAGGTGGTTTTTTCTCAGGTCTATGCGGTTTTTTAGGCATGAATACCGCAACCCATGCTTCATCTAGAACCGCACAGGGGGCTAAGGAATCGCTTAACAAAGGATTACAGGTTGCATTCAGATCAGGCGCTGTTATGGGATTAGTAGTAGTAGGATTTGGTTTGCTTGATATATCGTTATGGTATATTATTTTAAACTGGGTTTACGACAACAATATCTGGGGATTTAGCCAGTCATTAGCTGAAAAAATTGGTCTTTTGACTGCTGGACAAACTTTTGATATTTCATTGTTAAGTCATGAAGCTTTCAAGCATGGTAAGCTTGTTGAAATTACAACCACCATGATTACCTTTGGTTTAGGTGCTTCAACACAGGCTCTTTTTGCTCGTGTTGGTGGCGGTATTTATACAAAAGCTGCCGATGTAGGTGCAGACCTTGTTGGTAAAGTTGAAGCCGGCATACCTGAGGATGATCCACGCAATCCTGCTACAATAGCTGATAACGTTGGTGATAATGTAGGTGACGTTGCAGGTATGGGTGCCGACCTTTATGAATCATATTGCGGTTCTATACTTTCTACCGCTGCATTGGGAGCTGCACTGCCGCTTATTGGCATTGAAAATATCAATGCTGTTATCGCTCCTATGATTGTTGCCGGATTGGGTATTCTGTTCTCGGTTATAGGTATCTTTTTTGTAAGGACTAAAGAAGATGCATCAATGAAAACTCTCCTTGCTGCATTAAACCGTGGTGTATGGGGAAGCTCATTTTTACTCATTATTGCTCTGGCTGTTCTTGCACACGTCAACATAATAACATGGGGTGTTTTTGGTTCTTCAATAGCCGGTTTGGTAGCTGGCTTAGTTATTGGAAAATCTACTGAATATTATACCGCAGATGATTACGCGCCAACTCAGGGTATTGCAAAACAGCATGTAATGGGTCCGGCAACAGGTATTCTTGATGGTATTTCAGTTGGTATGATGTCAACTGCAATACCGGTTGTTACTATTGTAATAGGTATTTTAGCTGCTTATGGATTGGCAGGGGGATTTGGATCAGATCTGCACGCAGTATCAAGAGGGCTTTATGGTATTGCATTTGCTGCAGTTGGTATGCTCTCCACATTAGGTATCACGCTGGCAACCGATGCTTATGGTCCAATAGCTGACAATGCCGGCGGCAATGCTGAAATGAGCGGGTTGGGCAAAGAAGTAAGAACAAAGACTGATGCGCTTGATATGCTGGGTAATACCACCGCTGCGATAGGGAAAGGTTTTGCTATTGGTTCTGCGGCTCTTACTGCTATGGCGCTTATTGCTGCATATATTGAAGAAGTTAAAATGTGGATTAGTAAGTACGCTGCACAAAGTATAGATGGCTTTTTTCAGGTTGGCACCATAAAATTTTATAATTTTATGCCAGAAAATGTAACAGCTGATTTAAATAACGTTTTAATTAAAAATGCAACAATTGGTGATTTTGTTAGGGCATACGATATTACACTGTTAAATCCAATGGTTATAGCTGGATTGTTCCTGGGAGCAATGATGGCTTTCTTAATTACTGCTCTTACTATTAAAGCAGTTGGCAAGGCTGCAGGCGCAATGGTTGAAGAAGTGCGACGCCAATTCAAGGAATTCCCTGGTATTTTGAAAGGTACTCAGAAACCAGATTATGCCCGTTGTGTTATGATTTCAACAGCAGGTGCACAAA
>JAKPOE010000113.1 GCA_029548025.1 Spirochaetota bacterium | reverse complement strand
TTAATTTTTTGTAGAAGACAAGCTTATCATCG
The DNA here is from genome assembly GCA_029548025.1 of Spirochaetota bacterium. The sequence continues at coordinate 1,817 of JAKPOE010000113.1, read as the reverse complement.
CCATCGGCGTAAAAGTCGGTAAATACTGCAGAGATAGTATAGCCTGATTTGCGATAAAAACTATGCGTTGGTTGGTAAAGTTTTCTTCCGGAGGTCTCTATAAATAGGTTTTTGCCCGATGCTTTTTTTATTGTTTCTTCAGCACGTAATAAAAGTGTATAACCAATGCCATTCCCCTGAAAATCAGGATGGACAGCTACCCAGTAAACATCGTATGAAGATTGAGTAAGCGGGATTTTGCCATAGCAGATATATCCTATAACGGTGTTGTCACATTCGGCAACTATAAACTGATACGTGGAACTATCGCCACAATTGATCTTCTCGTTCAATAGCTCTAAAGCAATTTCAATTTCTTCCTGATAAAAAAAGTGAGTAGCATCAAGAATTGCCGGTATTACAACAACATCTGATGCAATGACATAATCACGATAAACAATTGTATTGTTGATTTGTTTCATGTTAAATGTTAATTTTATTAGTTTTAATAGGGTGTTTTAGTATTATATCAAGCGCATCCTGAAAAGATAAACCATATTGCTTTACAGCAGCCATAAAGCCGCTGTAGATTGATATACAGGGATTTGCATTTACTTCTAATATAAATATTTCATTTCCTCTGATTCTGTAATCTATGCGTGCATATCCATTTAATGAAAATAATTCCCATACTTTTAAGGATAGCCTATCAATCTCATTTAGTAAAGGGCTATCATCTTCAGGAAAATAAAAATTGCGGATAGTATGTTCATAAGCAAAAGAATCATGTGCCCACTTCGCATCATAATCAACAATCTTATACATGTTCGGAGGATAGTTTTCAAAAATAATTTCAGCATGAGGAAGTATCAAAACTCCTTCATCGGTTTGCATGAGTGAAATATTAAATTCTCTTCCATCAATGTATTCTTCAGCAAAAAGAGCGTGCGATGTCTTGAGCCTGTCAAGAAGCAAATCAAAATCATGTTTTGAGTGTACACGTATAACTGAATCCTGCGTAATATGCATTGATGCATGGGTATTATAGGGCTTAATGATATACGTTCCATTAATGTTATTACTGTATGGTGTTGATGATGTTATATACTTAGGCGTTGGTATGAAATTATTGATCATCAATGATTTACTTTCAAGTTTATGACAGCTGAGCGCCAATGCCATTGAACCTGAACCAGTAAAGGGAATGTTGTAATGTTCTAACATAAAAGGTACAAGGAACAAAAGATCATCCCTTCCAAATAGGCTTTCGCAAAGATTAAATACAATGCAATCTTTGTTTGCCAGTTCCTGAAGCAAGATAAGATCTAACTGTGATTGTATGCTGCGCGAGCTTATGGCATATCCCATATTGATAAAAATTTCTGCTAATTCGTCGCGCTGCTCAAGGACATCCTTTTCATCTACCGGAGCATTTTCATGAATAAATTGATGAACAAAAACTATCTCCATGTAACTCACTGCCTTAGTATAATATTATATAAGGATTGATCTGATACTACGATTGAATAAATATAAAAAGCATAACAGCATACAATAAATTTTTTAGGTAATGAAAATTGTGCAACCATTATTTTTATATAGATGAATATAATTTTTCAGGTGCACTATCCAGAAGATTATAACGGGTAAGAGCATTGTACATAATATTTGCAATTAGCCTGGTATATGATATGCCAGCTTTTGTGCATATAATGGGCAGATCAGAATGTGATGGGTGAAGCCCTGCTAATGGATTTACTTCTAAAAATTGGGGGTTCCCGTTGCTGTCGCATTTTAAATCAACACGTCCGGCATCTAAACAACCTAAAACCTGCCAT